>CAYGZN010000167.1:0-6965 GCA_964354355.1 uncultured Burkholderiaceae bacterium
GCGCCGCCCGCGACGGCCTTCGTGCAGGACGGCATGAGCGCGAGCCAGGGGCGGACCGCCGTCGCCCGGCTGCTGGCCGCCCGCCCCGACACCGACGCCCTGTTCTGCGCCAATGACGCGCTCGCGACGGCGGCGCTGCGGGCAGCGGCCGATGCGGGCATCGACGTGCCGGGGCGCCTGGCCGTGATCGGCTTCGGCGACTTCGACGTGGCCGCGCACACGCGGCCCGCGCTGACGACGGTGCGCATCCCGGGCCGCGAGATCGGTCGCCGCGCCGCCGCGGCGCTGCTGCGACGCCTGGGCGGGCAGGCGCACCGGCCCGCGCCCGACGACGTCGGATTCGAGATCGTGGCCCGCGAATCGGCCTGACGCCGGGCTCAGATGCCCATGTAGGCTTCGCGCACCCGCGGGTCGTCGAGCAGCTCGGCCCCGGTGCCCGACAGCACGACCGCGCCGTTCTCGAGCACGAACGCGTGGTCGGCGAGCCGCAGCGATGCCGCGACGTTCTGCTCGACCAGCACGACCGTCAGGCCCTCGGCGTTGAGGCGGCGCACGATCTCGAACACTTCCTGCACGACCGTCGGCGCCAGCCCCAGCGAAGGCTCGTCGAACATGATCAGCCGCGGCGCGCCCATCAGGCAGCGGCCGATGGCCAGCATCTGCTGCTCGCCGCCGGACAGCGTGCCCGCCAGCTGCCGCGAGCGCTCGGCGAGCCGCGGGAACATGCCGTAGACGCGCGCCAGCGTGTCGCGCGCGCTCGCCCGGGCGCGCGGCAGCATGCCACCCACCTCGAGGTTCTCCTGGACCGTCATCGACGGGAACACCTGGCGCCCTTCGGCGACCTGGCCGACGCCCAGGTTGCACACCACCGAGCTGGGCAGCCCGGCGACCGGCCGGCCGTCGAAGACGATGGAACCGGCACGCGGCGCGAGGATGCCGGCGATCGCTCGGATCAGCGAGGTCTTGCCCGCGCCGTTGGCCCCGACGATCGCCACCACCTCGCCCTCGGCGACGTCGAGCGTCACGCCGGCGAGCGCCTGCGCGTCGCCGTAGGAGACCGCGAGGTCCCGCACGGACAGCAGCGGCGCGCGGACCACCGCCTCAGCCTTCATGCGCGGCACCCAGGTAGCTCTCGAGCACGCGGGGGTCGCGCGTGACCTCGGCGGGCGTGCCGTGCGCGATGATCTCGCCGTGGTGCAGCACGTACACCCGCTGCGCCAGCGCCATCACCGCGCGCATCACATGCTCGATCAGCAGGATCGTCACCCCGTTCTGCGCGTTGAGCCGCCGGAACGCGGCCACCATCGCGTCGGTCTCGGTCGGGCGCAGCCCGGCCATCACCTCGTCGAGCAGCAGCAGCCTGGGCTGCGTCGCCAGCGCGCGGGCGACCTCGAGCCGCTTGCGATCGGGCAGCGTGAGGCTGGACGCCAGGCGCGC
This sequence comes from uncultured Burkholderiaceae bacterium, assembly GCA_964354355.1. Taxonomy (GTDB): domain Bacteria; phylum Pseudomonadota; class Gammaproteobacteria; order Burkholderiales; family Burkholderiaceae_E; genus CAYGZN01. Next base: position 1,438 of record CAYGZN010000167.1, read on the forward strand.
GCGCAGCGGCGCCATGTTCAGCGCGCGCAGCGCGCGCTCGGCGCGCTCGCGCGCCAGACCGGGCTCGTCGGTGCCGCGGAACCCGCCGACCATCACGTTTTCCAGCACCGTCATGTCCGCGAACGGCTTGACGATCTGGAACGTGCGGCCGATGCCCGCCGCACACACCTGGTCGGCGCGCAGCCCGCGCAGCGGGTGCCCGTCGAAGTGGATCTCGCCGTCGTCGGGCTGGAACACGCCCGCGATCAGGTTGAACAGCGTCGTCTTGCCGGCGCCGTTGGGGCCGATCAGCGCAACGATCTCGCCCCGGCCGACCTCGAGCGACGCCGCCGCCACGGCGCGCAGTCCGCGAAAGCTCTTGGAGACCGCCTCGACGCGCAGGCTGCCGCTGCCCGGGTGGGTCACGAGTCGTCCCGGATCCGCGTGAAGCCGAAGCGCCGCGCCAGCGCCGGCCACACGCCGTGGGGCATGAACATGATCGCCACGGCCAGCGCGACGCCGTAGAAGATCTGCTTGATGCCCGGGACCTCCCAGCCCAACGCGGCCAGCGCCTCGGTCAGCCCCTCGGAGAGCAGCGTCAGGATCGCCGCGCCCAGCACCGGTCCGAACAGCGTGCCGATGCCGCCGATGATCGGCGCCAGGATGATCTCGATCGAGCGGCCCATGTTGAAGATCTGTTCGGGGAACAGGTTGTTGTAGTAGAAGGCGAAGAACACGCCGGCCAGCGACGTCAGCGCCGCGGAGATCTGGATCGCGAACAGCTTGTAGCGGAAGGTGTCGACACCGGCGGCGCGCGCGGCATCCTCGCCGTCGCGGATCGCTCGGAAGTAGAAGCCCGCGCGGCTGCGCAGCAGCCACGCCGACAGCACGAACGCGAACGTCGCCAGCGCCAGCGCGAGGTAGTAGAACATCACCGGGTGGCCGCGCAGGTTGGCCAGGTCGATCACGTCCTGCTGGGCCACCTTCAGGAAGAAGCCCCCGGAGGCGCCGACCCAGCCGAAGTGGTCGAAGCCGATCCGGGTGAACTCCGCGAACGCGATCGTCAGCAGCGCGAAGTAGGTGCCCGAGATGCCGAAGCGAAACGCCAGCCAGCCGATGGCCGTGGCCGCGGCCACACACACCGCGACGGCCGCGATCATGCCGACCCACGGGATCACCCCGAAGTGCTGGTACAGCGCCGCCGCCGCGTACGCGCCCAGCCCCACGTACAGCGCGTGGCCCAGCGACAGCTGGCCGGCGAAGCCCATCATGATGTTCCACGCCTGACCGACGTAGGCGAAGTACAGGATCAGGATCAGCACCGACAGCGCGTAACGGCCGGCGACCAGCGGCACCAGCAGCAGCAGCAGCAGCAGCACGGCCAGCCCCGCGACCGATCGCTTCGGGGCCTCGCGCACCAGTTCGACGAGACCGTTCATCGCGCCCCGGGCATCGGACACCCGGCCCCGGTCGTGCGTGCGGCGGCGGTCACGCGCGCCGCCCGAACAGGCCCTGCGGCCGGAACGCGAGCACCGCGATCAGCAGCGCGAACGACAGCATGCTCTTGGCCGACGGGCTGATCACCAGCCCGGCGACCGCCTCGGTCACGCCGATCAGCACGCCCCCGGCGAGCGCACCCGCCATCGAGCCCAGCCCGCCGATGATCACGATGATGAACGCCAGCAGCGTGTAGGCGGGGCCCGAATTGGGCGTGACGTCGAACATCAGCGTCAGCAGGCAGCCGGCCACGCCGACACAGGCCGAGCCCAGGCCGAAGGTCAGCGCATACAGGTGACGCACGTCCAGGCCCACGACCTGCGCGCCCAGCAGGTTGTCGGCGCACGCGCGGATCGCCTTGCCGAAGCGGGTGTAGCGGAAGATCGCGAACAGCACCGCGCACGTGAGCAGCGCGACCGCCGCGCAGATCACACGCACCTTGTCGACGAGCAGCGGCCCGATGACCATCGAATCGAGCGCGTAGTCGACCTGGACGTTGCGCGCGTCGGGGCCGAAGGTCACCAGCAGGCCGTTGACCAGGATCAGCGCCACGGCCAGCAGCAGCATGAACTGCGAGTGCTCGGGCCGGTCGATGAACGGGTTGATCAGCCCGCGCTGCAGGCCGTAGCCCAGCACGAAGAACACCAGCGCCACCGGCAGCAGCATCCACAGCGGGTCGATGCCGAGCCCGGCGAACGCCATCACGGCCGCGTACATGGCCAGCGCCATCATCTCGCCGTGCGCGAAGTTGACGATGCGCACCACGCCGTAGATCACCGACAGTCCCAGCGCCATCAGCCCGTAGACCAGCCCGGTCAGCAGGCCGGCGATCACCACGTTGGCGACGGACTCTATGGGCATCGGGCGATCATAGCCCAACGCCGCCGGCTGCGGCCTGTTCGCGCAGCACCCGCTTGAGCAGCTTGCCGGTGGCGCTCTTGGGCAGTTCGGTCACGACGTCCACGCGCGCCGGAACCTTGTAGGCAGCGATGTTGTCGCGGCAGTAGGCGATCACCTGATCGGCGGTCAGCCCCGAGCCGGGCCTGGCGACCACCGCCACCGCGACCTGCTCGCCCTTGAGCGGGTCCGGCACGCCGTAGACCGCGCACTCGTGGACCTGCGGCATCCGGTACAGGTACTGCTCGACCTCGGCCGGCCAGACCTTGAAGCCGGCCACGTTGATCATGTCCTTGACCCGGTCGACGATGTAGACGTATCCGTCCTCGTCCATGCGGCCGACGTCGCCCGAGTGCAGCCAGCCGCCGCGCAGCGCCTCGGCGGTCTCCTTCGGGCGGCCCCAGTACCCCTGCATCACCCCCGGCCCGCGGATCACGATCTCGCCCCAGGCGCCGCGCGCCACCTCGTTGTCCTGCGCGTCGACGATGGCCAGCGTGAAGTCCCGGACGGCGCGCCCGACCGAGCCGAACCGGTGCTCGAGCGCGTCGTTGTAGCAGGCGAACGGCGAGCATTCGGTCAGTCCGTAGCCCTCGTACACGCGCCGACCGAAGCGCTCGGTCCAGCGCCGCGAGATCTCCTCGGGCATCGTCGAGGCCGCCGACATCTCGTACCGGATCGAGGACAGGTCCCATCGGGACAGGTCCATGCCGAGCAGGCCGATGAAGATCGTCGGCACGCCGAAGAACACCGTGATCCGGTCGCGCTGGATCGCGTCGAGGACCGCTTCGGGCGCGAAGCGGCGGAACATCGCCAGCGTCGCGCCGGCCAGGATCCCGCCATTCATGATGTAGTTCTGGCCGTAGACGTGGAACAGCGGCAGGAACAGTGCGAGGCGGTCGTGCGGGACGTAGCCCGAGCAGGCCGCGGCGGTGGCGACGTTGCTGGCGATGTTGTGCTGGGTCAGCGTGACGCCCTTGGGGAATCCGGTCGTGCCCGACGAATACAGCAGCGCGGCCGGGTCGTCGGCGCGGCGCTGCACCGACTCGAAGGCGTCCGGGGCGCCCGCCTGCCAGTCGTCCAGCGCCGTCGTGCCCGGGGGCGCGGCGGCGCCAGCGGCCACCTCGGACACGACGACGTGGCGCACCCCGGGGCAACGGTCGCGCGGCACGTTGCCCGCGAGCTCGGCCAGCGTGAACACCACCTGCGCGCCCGAGTCGGTCAGCAGGTGTTCGACCTCGGCGGCCTTGAAGATCGCGTTGATCGTGACGGTGATGGCGCCCAGCTTCTGCGCGGCGTAGTAGGCCACCGCGAACTCCGGGACGTTGGGCAGGTACAGCGCGACCCGGTCGCCGGCGCTGACGCCGTGCCGGCGCAGCGCCTGGGCCAGGCGGCAGGCGCGCGCGTCGAGCTCGCCGTAGCCGATCGCGCGGCCCTCGAACAGGATCGCGGGGTGCGCCGGACGCTCGCGGGCGTGGCGCTCGAGGTGGCTGGCCAGGTTCAAGGTGTCTCCTGCGGAATTCCCGCTGTCGTCTGCCGCTGTTTATCATATCCCCGCAGCGGGCCGGTATCATCGCGGCTGCCCCGAGGAGACCGCGATGAAAGTGCTGTTCACGGACCACGACCTGCTCGACGTGACGCTCGAGCGCACGATGATGCGGGACGCCGGCATCACGCTGCGCGAGGCGCAGTGCCGCACCCAGGACGACGTGATCCGGGAGGCCGAAGGCTGCTCGGCGCTGCTGGTCCAGTACGCGCCGGTCGCCGCACGCGTGTTCGCCGCGCGCCCCGAGATCGGCCTGTGCTCGCGCATCGGCGCAGGCTACGACACGATCGACGCGAAGGCCGCGGCCGCCGCCGGCGTGTGGGTCGCCAACAGCCCGGACTACGGCGTCGGCGAGGTGTCGACGCACGCGCTCGCGCTGATGCTGGCGCTGATGCGCAACGTCGTGCGCTGGAACGCCGACATCCACGCCGGCACCTGGCACTACACCAGCGCCGGCAAGGTGCCGCGCGCCTCGAAGATGACCGTCGGCGTGCTCGGCCTCGGACGCATCGGCAAGCGCTTCGCGCACATCGCGCGCAACACGTTCGCGCGAGTGATCGCGCACGACCCCTACCTGATCGACGGCGACTTCCCGGCCTACGTCGAGCGCGTGTCGCTCGAGCAGCTGTTCGAGCAGGCCGACGCGGTGTCGATCCACTGCCTGCTGAGCGACGAGACGCGCGGCATGGTCGGCGCCGAGCTGCTGGGCCGGATGAAGCCCGGTTCCTATCTGGTCAACACCGCGCGCGGCGCCGTGATCGACGTCGACGCGCTGACCGCGGTCGTGGCGCAGGACCGGCTCGCCGGCGTCGGGCTGGACGTGCTGCCCACCGAGCCGGTGCCGGCCGGCCATCCGCTGCTGGCGGACCCGCGGGTCGTGTTCTCGCCGCACGCGGCGTTCTACTCGGTCGAGTCCGAAGTCGAGCTGCGGCGCAAGGCGGCGCAGAACATCGTCAGCTGGATGCGCACCGGCCGCCCCGACTATCCGGTGGTGACCGGCACGAAGCGCCCGCCGCCGCTCGGCTAGAGCCGTGCGACACGGCAACGCCGCGGCGCACGGCCAGGCCGCATTGCGCGGCTAGGCCGGCGCGCCGGACCGCGGCAGCCGCACCCGGAAGCAGCTGCCGCCGCCGTCGCGCGGCCGGCAGCTCACGGTGCCGCCGTGGCGCTGCGCGATCTGGCGCACGAGCGACAGCCCGAGCCCGACGCCGCCGGCGCCCTCGCCGTGGCCGGCGAGCCGGTGGAACGGCTCGAAGATCCGCTCGCGTTCGGCGGCTGGCACGCCCGGGCCGCGGTCGCAGACGTCGAACTCGGCGTGGGTCGGGTCGACGCGCAGCGCGACGTCCACCGCCGCGCCGCCGCCGTGGCGCCGCGCGTTGTCGAGCAGGTTGCGCACCAGCCGTCGCAGCAGCCGCGGGTCGCCGCTGACCGTGGCCGGCACCGCCCCGCCGGCGCCGCCAGGCACCGTTTCGAGCGTCGCCCGGGCCCGGGCACACTCCTCGGCGAGCAGCGCCAGCAGGTCGAGCGGCTCGCGCGCGATTCCCGCCGACGCATCGAGGCGGCTCGCCAGCAGGATCTCCTCGATCAGCGCGTCGAGCTCGGCGATGTTGCG
>CAYGZN010000168.1:0-6914 GCA_964354355.1 uncultured Burkholderiaceae bacterium
GGAAATTCGACTCTGACCCCGTTTTTCGACCCCATTTTTCTCACCGGTCGCACTCCCCGCCGATCATGTTGATCGAACCAAAGGTCGGCACGATGTCGGCCAGCTGGTAGCCCTCGATCATCCTGTGCGCGCCACCCATGTGCACGAAGCTCGGCGCCCGGCAGTGCACCTTGTACGGCGTGCCGCTGCCGTCGCTGACCAGGTAGAAGCCCAGTTCGCCGTTGGCGCCCTCGTGCGCCACGTAGACGTCGCCGGCCGGCACCTGCGGACCCTCCATCACCAGCTTGAAGTGGTTGATCAGCGACTCGATCTCGCCGTAGACGAGCTGCTTCGGCGGCAGCACGCAGCGGCGGTCGTCGACGTTGAGCGGACCCTGGCCCTTCTCCTGCAGCAGCTCGACCAGCTGGCGGATCATGTGCACCGACTCGTCCATCTCGCGCATGCGCACGTAGTAGCGGTCGTAGTTGTCGCCCTTGATGCCGGTGGGCACCTCGAAGTCGAGCTCGGGGTAGGCGAGGTAGGGCGTGTCCTTGCGCAGGTCGCGCGGCACGCCGGTGGAGCGCAGGATCGGCCCGGTGTAGCCCCAGTTGACCGCGTCTGCCGTCGACAGAGTGGCGACGTTGCGCATGCGGTCGATGAAGATGCGGTTGCGGTCGACCAGGCCGTGCACGCGGCCGACGAAATCCTCGTACTCGGCGAGGATCTCCTCGAGCCGCTTCAGCCAGCCGTCGGGCAGGTCGCGCGCCAGTCCGCCGATGCGGCCGTAGCTGTAGGTCAGGCGCGCGCCGGTGAGATCCGCCAGGTGCTCGTAGATGTAGTCGCGCAGCATGACCAGGTACAGGAACGCGGTCATCGCGCCGAGCTCCATCAGCGCCGCGGCGACGCAGGTCAGGTGGTCGGCGAGGCGCGAGTACTCCGCGAGCAGCGTGCGCAGGTACTTCGCGCGCGGCGTGATCTCGATGCCCATCAGCGTCTCGACGGTCTCGCAGTAGGCGAAGTTGTTGATCAGCGCCGAGCAGTAGTTCAGGCGGTCGACGTACGGGATCAGGTTGTGCCAGGTGTGCGACTCGCACTCCTTCTCGAAGCCGCGGTGAAGGTAGCCGCAGTGCACGTCGGCGCGCAGCACGCGCTCGCCGTCCAGTTCGGCGACGATCTGGATCGTGCCGTGCGTGGCCGGGTGCGACGGACCGATGTTGACGATCGTCGTGTCGTCGCGCGAGGTCTTGGTGAAGGCCGGGCGGATCGGATTGGGAAGCTTCATCTCCACGGCTCTACTCCCCGCCCGGCATCTCGTAACCGGCGCGGTACGGCACCAGCGGCTGCTCGCGCTCCTTCGGATAGTCCTTGCGCAGCGGGTGGCCCTGGAACCCCTCGTACAGCAGGATCGGCCGCAGGTCCGGGTTGCCGGCAAAGACGATGCCGTACATCTCGTGGCACTCCCGCTCCATGAAGTGCGCCGCGCCGTACATCCCGGTCAGCGTGTCGACCACCGGCTCGGCCTCCGCCACGCGGGCCTTGATCCGCACGCGCAGCTTGTGCATCGTCGAATAGAAGTGCCAGACGACCTCGAAGCGCGGCTGCTGGCCCAGCCAGTCGACGGCGGTGACGTCGGAGAACAGGTCGAAGCGGAACTTTTCCTTCAGCGCGCCGACGACGTCGAGCAGGTCGCCCGGCGCGATCTGCAGCACGAGCACGCCGTGCGCGACGGACGACTCGCCGATCTTCGGCGCCAGCGCCTCGCAGATGCGGTCGAAGATCACGTTCATCTCTAGAACCTGTCGTTGACGATGAGGTGCTGCTGGCCGGCGATCTTCTCCTGCAGCTTCATGATCCCGTCGATCACCATCTCCGGCCGCGGCGGGCAGCCGGGTACGTAGATGTCGACCGGAAGGATGCGGTCGATGCCCTGCACCGCCGCGTAGTTGTTGTAGAAGCCACCGCTGGTGGCGCACACGCCGAAGGCCAGCACCCATTTCGGCTCGCACATCTGCTCCCACACCTTCAGCAGGATCGGCGCCTGCTTGTGCGTGATGGTGCCGACCACCATCAGCAGGTCCGACTGGCGCGGCGTGAAGCGCGGCAGCGCGGCGCCGAAGCGGTCGGTGTCGTACGGCGTCGAGCTGACCGACATGAACTCCATGCCGCAGCACGCGGTGACGAACGGGTAGGGGAACAGCGAGAACTTGCGCGCCCAGCCGACCAGCTCGTCCTTGCGCGTGCAGAGGTACTCGAAGGCGGCCGACTTCTGCGACTCGGGCCGGATGGGAATCGTGGGCGCGGTCATCTCAGTGCCCGCCCGGCCGCCCGAAGGGCATTGAGGGCCCCCTCGGGGGGCAGCGAACGAAGTGAGCGTGGGGGTCGTCCATCAGTCGGTCACCGCCTCGAGGAGCCTTGCCCGGTACACGTACAACAGCACCAGGATCAGCAGGAACATGAAGATGGCGAACGTGGCCATCATGAAACCGTCGAGCGGCTGCGCGCCGAGCACCCACAGGATCAGGAACACCGTCTCGAGGTCGAACAGGATGAAGACGATCGCCACCGCGTAGTACTTGACCGGCACCGAGTGCATGTCGCGCGTGTCGAGCAGGGTGGCGCCGCACTCGAACGGCTCCTCCTTCATCGGGGTCATCGCCGGCTTCGGGCCGAGGAACTTGTTCGCCAGCAGCATCACGCCGACGAACCCGAGGATCGCGATCAGGTACAGCAGGAAGACGACATAGGGGCTCATCGTCGGCAGTCTTCGTCGGCGTTAATGGGTCGGTGCTCGGCTCGTGCGGCGCCGTCGGGCGCCGCGCCCTTTGGCGCGTGCGTTACGCGGTCCTCTCGCGTTGCGGCAGCAATTTCTGCTTCTCTGTTGCGGGGCCGTGTTACGGAATCCGTGCCAGCCCGCTTTTTTTCGGTTCCGCTACCGTAGGCGGGTCTGCGCATGCGCTTCTTGATGACCGTCAACGGAACGTGGCTTGATGGGCGCGGCTAATCCCGCGACGCAGAAGGGGTGTGGCGGGGCCGCATCAGCGACGCAGAGCCGGCAGGCGGCAACGGGCCGCCGCCTGCTGGCATAGTCCCTCAAGGACGGGGTCGGAACGTCAGCCGGCTTCGAACTGCTTGCGCCGCCGTTCCTCGCAGACGAAGTCCTCGAGTTCCGGATCGAGCGCGTTGCGCGCGGAAACGATGCCGATCGGCCTGCCGTTCTCCACCACGGGCAGGTGGCGGCAGTGGTGCTCGTGCATCACCGCCATCGCGTGACCGAAACTGCGGTCGGGCTCGATGGTCACCGGCGCCCGGGTCATCACGTCGGCAAGCGGCGTGGTGGTCGGCTCCAGGCCACGCGCGACGACGCGGAACACCGCGTCGCGCTCGCTGAAGATGCCGATGAGATGGTCGTCCTCGACGACGACGACGGCCCCGACGTGTCGCTGGGCCATCAGTTCGGCCGCCTGGCGCACCGTGGTGCTCGGCGGCGCGGTGACGAAGCCGTGCTGCCCGATGATGCTTCTGACCGGTTGGCTCAGCATGACCGTCTCCCTGCGATCGCTATGCCTGCAGCCGCGAAGGCGGTCGGTTCACGCCGACCACAAGACTGTCGTGGCTTCCTGCCGAAACTTAACGGTCGCAGCGCCGGCAGTCTTGATCGCGCTCAACGATGCACAGCCAGGGATGCGACGCGCGTCAATGACACGCGTCGACGTGCCGCTCGCGCGCTCAGCCGTGCAGGCTCTTGTACTTCGTCATCAACTGGTCTTTCGATTCTGCGTGCTTCGGATCGGGAACGATGCAATCCGCCGGGCACACGTCGATGCACTGCGGCTCGTCGTGCGCGCCGATGCACTCGGTGCACTTGTCCGGGTCGATGACGTAGATCGGGCTGCCGGCGGCGATCGCCTCGTTCGGGCAGACCGGCTTGCAGGCGTCGCATGCGGTGCAGTCGTCGTTGATCAGAAGTGCCATTTGGATCTCCTTGTGTGGATTGTCGCCGTTTCGACGGACGGCGATAGCCTAGACGAACTCGCTGGTGTACGACTTCAGCGCCTTCATGTAGTTGGCACGCTCGAAGGCGTCCGGATCGGGGCAGGACTGCTGCGACAACGAACCCTTCATCTGCGCCACCGAGGTGTACTCGCGCTCGCTCATCCACGCCTCGATGCCCTTGACCAGCGCGCCGACGTGGTTCGGCCCCTTCATCAGCAGGCTGCTGGCCAGCATCACGCAGTCGGCGCCGGCGAGCAGCAGCTTGAGCACGTCCTCCGGCGTGTGCGCGCCGCCGGTGGCCGCCAGGCTGGCGTCGACGCGGCCGCGCAGGATGGCGATCCAGCGCAGCGCCAGGCGCAGTTCGTCGGACGTGGACAGCACCAGGTGCGGCGCCACTTCGAGTTCGTCGAGCAGGATGTCGGGCTGCAGGAAGCGGTTGAACAGCACCAGCCCGCGCGCGCCGGCCTGCGCCAGCCGTGCCGCCATGTTGGCCATCGCGCTGAAGTAAGGCGCGACCTTGACCGCCACCGGGATGCTGACCTGCTTGGTAACCGACTCGACCAGCTCGACGTAGCGCTGCTCGACGTCGGCCGAGGTGTCCTCGACGCTGGCGGCGAGGAAGTAGACGTTCAGCTCGATGGCGTCGGCCCCGGCTTCCTGGCACTTGCGGGCGATGCTGGTCCAGCCGCCCGGCGTGTAGCCGTTCAGGCTGGCGATCACCGGCACGCGCAGCGCCCGCTTGGCCTCGGTGATCAGCTCCAGGTAGGTGTCCGGCCCGGTCGCGTACTGCATTTCCGGGAAGAAGCCCTGCGCCTCCGGCGACAGTTCGGCGCCGTAATCCATCAGGTTGCTCGCGGACATCTCTTCGTGCTCGATCTGCTCCTCGAACAGCGACTTGAGCACCACCGCGGCGATGCCGGCGTCCTGCAGCCGCTTCAGGCTGTCGACGGAGCCGGTCAGCGGCGAGGCCGAGGCAACGATCGGATGCGCAAGTTCCAGGCCGAGGTAACGGGTACGTAGATCGACGCTCATTCTGCGGCCTCCTCCGATTTCGCCGCCGCCGGCGGGTCTTCGCCCGCTGCGGCCTGCGCATGACCTTCCTCGGTGACGACGCGGTGCACCCCGGCCACCTGCTCGTACAGCTGCCAGCGGGCATCGGCGTCGTGCTGCGCCTGTTTGAGCAGCAGCTTGGAGCGCGCCGGATCGGACTGCGCCAGCATCGCGTAGCGGCCTTCCTTCATCACGAACTGCTCGAGCGGCTGGGTCGGCTTGCGCGAATCGAGCTTCAGCGGCTGGTCCGATCCGCCCATGCCCAGTCGCGGGTCGTAGTGGTACAGCGTGAGGTAGCCGCTCTTCACCGCGTCGCGCTGGTGGCTGAAGCCGGTGGCCATGTCGATACCGTGCGCGATGCAGTGGCTGTAGGCGATGATCAGCGACGGCCCCGGCCATGAGGCGGCGTCCTGGAAGGTGCGCACCGTCTGCACTGGGTTGGCGCCCATCGCCACCTGTGCCACGTAGACGTTGCCGTAGGCCATGGCGATCATGCCGAGGTCCTTCTTGCCGATCGACTTGCCGGCGGCGGCGAACTTGGCCACCGCGCCGCGCGGCGTCGACTTCGACGCCTGGCCACCGGTGTTGGAGTAGACCTCGGTGTCGAGCACCAGGATGTTGACGTTGCGGCCGGAGGCGAGCACGTGGTCCAGGCCGCCGTAGCCAATGTCGTAGGCCCAGCCGTCGCCGCCGACGATCCAGACGCTGCGAACCACGAGATTGTCAGCCACCGCCAGCAGCCGGCCGGCCTCGGGGAAGCGCAGCTTCGACAGGATGCTCTTGAGCTGCTTGACCCGCTCGCGCTGCGCCTTGATCTGGTCGTCGTTGTCCTGCGGCGCGTGGAGCAGCCCGTCGGCAAGCTCGTCGCCGATCTCGCCACGCAGTTCGCGCACGAGCATCTGCGCCAGCTCGCGCTGCGCGTCTACCGCCAGCCGCATGCCGAGGCCGAACTCGGCGTTGTCCTCGAACAGGCTGTTGGCCCAGGCCGGGCCCTGGCCGTCGGCGTTCTTCGAATAGGGCGTGGTCGGCAGGTTGCCGCCGTAGATCGACGAGCAGCCGGTCGCGTTGGCGATCATCAGCCGGTCGCCATAGAGCTGCGACAGCAGCTTCAGGTAAGGCGTCTCGCCGCAGCCCGAGCAGGCGCCGGAGTACTCGAACAGCGGCAGGCGCAGCTGCGAGCCGCGCAGGCCGTCGATGCTGTCGAACGACGGCCGCACCTCGGGCAGGCTGAGGAAGAACTCGTAGCTGGCGCGCTCGGCCTCCAGGTGCTCGAGCTTGGGCGCCATGTTGATCGCCTTGTGCTTGACCACCTGCTTGCTGCGCGACGGGCAGACGTCGACGCAGGCGCCGCAACCGGTGCAGTCGTCGGGCGCGACCTGCAGGCTGTACATCATGCCGTCGAGCGGCCCGCCGTCCTTGCGCGCCCACGGCACCGCCTTGAAGCCGGCCGGCGCCCGCTTCATCTCCTCCGGCGAGAAGACATTCATGCGGATCGCCGCGTGCGGGCACACCAGCGGGCAGATCGCGCACTGCGTGCAGATGGTCTCGTCCCAGATCGGGATCTCGTGGGCGATGCTGCGCTTCTCCCACTGCGTGGTGCCGGTCGGGAAGGTGCCGTCCACCGGCATCGCCGAGACCGGCAGCAGGTCGCCCTTGCCGTCCATCATCATCGCGGTGACGCGCTGCACGAAGTCCGGCGCCGCACGGGGCACGATCGGCCGGCGCGACAGCATCGAGTCGGCGTGGCCGGGCACCTTCACCTCGTGCATCGCCGCCAGCGAGGCGTCCACCGCGGCGAAGTTGCGGTTGAGCACCGTCTCGCCGCGCTTGCCGTAGGTCTTGCGGATGGCGTCCTTGATCTTGGCGATCGCCTCCTCGCGCGGCAGGATGCC
>CAYGZN010000169.1:0-6896 GCA_964354355.1 uncultured Burkholderiaceae bacterium
ATCTCTGGCAACCGATGCGCGAGGAAGTCGCCAGGCCCGCGACGGCCAGCCCGCGCGAGCTTCTGGAGGTGGTGCGCGGGACCTTGCGTGAATCCTCCGACCGCGATGCGCTGGCCCGTGCCCTCGATCGCCAGACCCTGCCGCCGGACGTGACCAGCGCCGTGCGCACGCTCGCCGACGGCGGGCTGACTCACGAACAGGCGTGGCTGCTCCTGGTGGCGTGGCTGGCAGTGCGCTTCGGCACGCGCGAGCTGCCGGGCGCCGCGGCGCAGGCCGCGATCGACTCCCTGCTGGCCGGCCTGTCACGGCAGTCGCTGGAAGATGGGATGGAGGCGCTCGCGCTGCGACTGGGGCCGGCGACGCTGGACGGGTGGTCGGCGCAGGACGCGGACGAGGCGATGAACATCGCGTGAGGTCCAAGGCGCGGCGCGGCGATGCATCATGCCCGGGGATGGCTGGCGCAACTGACGTCGATCTGCCTGAGTGCGCAGGCGTGGGGGCCGCGACGTTGCAGGCCTGATCGAATCGTCCTGCTGAAGCCGAGCGCGCCCCGTCAAGACCGGCGTGCCAGCAACCGGCGCAGTTGCGCGAGCGACCTCGTATTGAGCACGTCCGTCGCTTCGAGCCAACCGCGACGTGCCTGGCCGACGCCGAAACGCAGGTTGGCGAAGTCCTCGCGACTGTGGGCGTCCGAGTTGATCGCGACCAGAACGCCCTCCTCCTTCGCCAGGCGACAATGCGTATCGAGAAGGTCGAGCCGGTCAGGGTGCGCATTCAGTTCCAGAAAACAGCCGCGCTCGCGCGCGTGACGCACAATCCGCAGCATATCGACGTCGTACGGATCGCGGCTCTCGATCAGTCGGCCCGACGGATGGGCAAGCAGGGTGAAGCTCGGGTGGTCCATCGCCCGGAGGATCCTCTCGGTCTGCTTGGCGCGCGAGAGATCGAAGCGGCTGTGCACGGCGCCGATGACGAGATCGAGCCGGGAAAGCGCGGAATCAGGCAGGTCGAGGCTGCCGTCGTCCAGGATGTCCACCTCGATGCCCTTGAGCAGCACGAAGCCGTCGAGCCGCTCGTTGAGCCGCTCGATGGCGTCGCACTGATCGGCCAGCCGGCGCGGGTCCAGGCCGCGCGCCATCGCCAGCCGTCGCGAGTGCTCGGTGATCGCAAGGTACTCGAGTCCCGCGAGCTGGGCCGCTTTCGCCATTGCTTCCAGCGTGTCGTGGCCGTCCGTCGCCTTCGTGTGCACGTGCAGGTCGCCGCGCAGGTCCGCGAGTTCCACCAGTCTGGGCAGCCGGCCGCCGAACCCGGCCGCGATCTCGCCGCGATCCTCTCGCAGTTCGGGCGGTATCCACGGCAGCCCCAGCGCTGTGTAGACCGACGCCTCGCTGTCGCCCGCGACGCGCTCGCGCCCGCGGAACAGCCCGTATTCGTTGAGCTTCAGTCCTTTCTCCTGCGCGATCCGCCGCAGCGCGATGTTGTGCGCCTTCGATCCCGTGAAGTAGCACAGCGCGGCGCCGCACGACGCTTCTTCGACGATGCGCAGGTCGACTTGCAGGCCGCTGCGCAGCAGAACGCTGGCGCGCTGAGCCCCATGCGCGAGCACGTCGGCCACTTCGTCGTAGCGGACGAAGCGCTGCATGACGTCGCTGTCCGCCGACGCCGTGACGAGGATGTCGAGGTCGCCGACGGTCTCGCGCATTCGCCGGTAGCTGCCGGCCACCTCGACCCTGATTACCCCGCGCGCACCCTCGATCCAGCGGACCAGCGACTCGGCGTACTGGGAGGCGATCGCGAGCTTGACGCGCCGTGCCTTCGACAGGTGCGCCTCGACGGCCTGCAGGATGTTCGCCTCGGTTCGCTCGCCGAAGCCGTGCAGCATGCGAATGCGGCCATCGCGGGCCGCGCGAGCCAGCTGCTCCGGCGTCTGCACGTCGAGCTCGTGCCAGAGCGTGCGCACTCGCTTCGGGCCCAGTCCCGGAACGCGAAGAAGCTCGGTGATCGCCGGCGGCAGCTCGCCACGGAGCCTTTCGAGCGCGCGGCACGTGCCGGTCTGCACGATCTCGCGCATCTTGCCGGCGAGATCGTCGCCGATGCCGGGCAGATCGGTGAGGTCCTCGCCGCGCTCAATCATCAAGCGAACCTCGCGCCCGAGTTCGCCGACGATGCGCGCGGCGTTTCGGTACGCGCGCACGCGAAACGGATTGGCCTGCTGGATCTCCAGCAGGTCGGCGATCTCGCCGAACGCCTTGGCGATGTCAGCGTTGTGAATGGGCATTGGACTGCGCCGTCCGGGAACGAAATCGATCCTGCCTCGACCATCATAGGCCATGCCGGCGGGTATCATGGGCTCGCTGAACCGCCGGCGGCCCGTCGTCGGGTCTGCCTCGATGATCGGAGCGCTGCTAAGGCCGCGTTCCTTGGAGCACGGGTCGTGGCATGAAGTCGCACGTGAAGCACGCAGCACTGGACGGAAAGCTGGTGATGCTGGGATTCGGCTGCATTGGGCAGGCAATGCTGCCCGTGCTGGTCCGGCACATCGAGATGGGGCCGAACCGCATACGCATCATTGCTGCCGATGCGCAAGGCAGCGAGCTTGCGCGCCAATTCGGAATCGACCTCGAGGTTCGCACGCTCACGCAGCACAACCACATCGCCATTCTCGAGCCGATGCTCGCGCCGGGCGACTTCCTGCTGAACCTCTCGGTCGACGTGTCGAGCCTGGCGTTGATCGCCCTTTGCTGGCGGCGCGGTGCGTTGTACCTCGACACCTGCATCGAGCCTTGGGGCGGGGGGTACACGGACGTGTCGCTGTCCGTGGCGCAACGGTCCAATTACGCGCTGCGCGAGCAGGTGCTGGCATTCGGGCTCGCCAAGCAGGCGGGGCCCACCGCCATCGTGACGCAGGGCGCCAACCCCGGCCTCGCTTCGATGTTCGTCAAGCAGGCGCTGCTCAACATGGCCGCCGATGCCGGCTTGCGCGTGAAGAAACCGACGAGTCCCGAGGCGTGGGCCAGACTGGCCCGCCGCCTGGAGATCCGCACGATTCACATCGCGGAGCGGGACACCCAGACTTCGGAACGGCGCAAGCGACGCGACGAGTTCGTGAACACGTGGTCGGTGGTCGCCTTCGTCGGCGAATCCCTCCAGCCGTCGGAGCTCGGGTGGGGCACTCACGAGCGGCGTTTCCCGGCGGACGCCGCCCGGCATGGCTATGGGAGCGATGCGGCGATCTATCTCGATCGCCCCGGGGCCGCGACCCGCGTGCGGAGCTGGACGCCGCTCGAAGGGCCCTTTCACGGGTTCCTGATCACGCACGGCGAATCGATATCCATCGCCGACCATCTGACGTTGAGAAAGAGCGGCGAGGTCGTCTACCGGCCGACTGTTCACTACGCGTATCACCCGTGCGACGACGCCGTGCTGTCCCTTCACGAGCTTGCAGGAAAGAATTGGCAGCTGCAGGGCAGCCGGCGGATCATGCGTGACGAGATCACCGCGGGGATGGACGAGCTGGGCGTGCTGCTGATGGGAAACCCGAAGGGCGTGTACTGGTACGGATCGCGGCTCACCATCGACGAGGCGCGGCGACTCGCCCCCTGCAATACGGCGACGAGTCTGCAGGTGGTCGCGGGAGTCCTGGGCGGGATCGTGTGGGCCATTCGCAATCCTGACCGGGGTGTGCTGGAGCCCGACGACATCGACTATGAAACAGTCCGGGAAGTCGCAATGCCGTATCTGGGTGAGATGGTGGCCGTCTATGCCGGCTGGACTCCGCTTTGCGAACGCAGCCGCCTGTTCAGCGAGGACCTCGACATGGACGATCCCTGGCAGTTCGGGAATTTCCGGGTAACGTAGGAACTCGCCATGGCCATGCGTACCCCGCGGACGCGACCGATCTGAATCGTGCAGCAATCGGAGGAAGGACCGGCAATTGCCGGCAACCCGTACTACGAACTGGGTGTCGCTCGCCCCCCTCTTTCGCCGCCGCTGGCAGGACGGGTCACGGCGGACGTGTGCGTCGTCGGCGGCGGGTATGCGGGCTTGTCGGCGGCCCTGGATCTGGTCGCGGGCGGCCATTCGGTGGCGTTGCTGGAAGCGCGCCGAGTGGGCTGGGGCGCGTCCGGCCGAAATGGCGGCCAAGCCCTCGTCGGCTTCGGTTCGGCGGGTGAAAGCGCAATCGAAGCCCAGCTCGCTGCGGCAGACGCGCGCCGTGCCTGGGACGTCACGGTCGAGGGCCTGCACGTGTTGCGGGAGAGAATCGACCGGTACCGAATCGATTGCGACTTCCGTCCCGGCTACCTGAGCGTCGCGGTCGGCGCGGCCCGGTCGGCTGCACTGAAGGCGTGGGCCGACCATCTTGTGCGCGCCTACGGCTATCCACTCGAATGGATCGGTCCCGCCGAGATCGGGCACTGGATCGCCAGCGACCGGTTCCACTCGGGAGTCTTCGACTCCAGGTCCGGCCACCTGCACCCGCTCAAGTACTGCCTCGGCCTGGCGGCCGCCGCGCGCGGAGTCGGGGTGCGCCTGTTCGAGGGCTCCCCGGTGCGTTCCATCGAACGCGGCAAGCACCCGGTCGTGCGAACCGGGGAAGGCGAGGTCTGCTGCCGCTTCGTCGTCTTGGCCGGTAACGCCTATATGGGTGACTGGGGGGACGCCATCGCCCCCGAGCTCGCCGGAAGGATCATGCCCGTCAGCACCTACATGATCGCCACCGAACCCATGGACAAGGCGCGAGCGGACGCGCTGATTCGCCAGCGGGCGGCCGTGTCCGACACCAATTTCGTGCTCGACTACTTTCGCCTCGGCGCGGATCAACGGCTGCTGTTCGGCGCCGGCGAAAGCGTCGGAGCGGGCACGCCGCGCAACCTGATCGCCGTGGTGCGCAAGCGGATGCTCAACGTGTTTCCGCAATTGGCCGACCTGGCCGTGCCGTACGCGTGGGGCGGTCTGGTCGACGTCACCCTGAACAAGGCCCCGGATTTCGGTCGTCTGGACGGCAACATCTACTACGTCGAAGGCTTCTCCGGGCACGGCCTGGTGTTCGCCGCCATGGCAGGAAGGCTCGTCGCCGAGGCCATTGCCGGGCGTCCGGAGCGCTTCGACCTGTTCGCGCGCATCCGGCATCGCCGTTTCCCCGGCGGGAGGTTGATGCGCACCCCGCTGCTGAGGCTCGGCATGGGCTACTACCGATTGCGGGACCGGTTCTAGCCAGGAATACGCACGAGCATGCGGCCGGACCCCAGTTCGAGTTCGGCCCGCTCGGCCTACATCGCCCGGCTGGCGCTGTCGGCGAAGTGACGCGCAGCGATTGTCTTCACGCGTCGAGGCCCTAGACGCAAACGAGACGGGCCGAGCTGCACGCGTCTCGGATCGGCTTGAGGCCCTGATAGACCGGGCCGTTGTAGAACTGTTCGAAGGACTGCACCGACGGGAACTCCAGGACCACGATCCGCCTCGGTGCCCAGTCCCCTTCGTAGACCTTGTGGGCGCCGCCGCGGGCGAGGTACCGCCCACCGGCGGCCTCCAGGGCCGGCTTGACCTGCTTCATGAAGTCCTGATAGCGCGACATGTCGCGGATCTCGACATCGAAGATCACGTAGGCACTCATCGCGGGCGTCCTTCAGGAGTTCGGGCCATTGTGACGGACGACGAGCCATCCGGGAAATTCGAGCGACCCCGTCACACGCCTGCCCGCTCACCAGGAACCCCGCCGGGTCGTCCTGGCCGGAGTCGGCGTGCCCGAGCAGGGTCTGGTCGAGGGCGTCGATGCGAGTCGATCGCGCCTGGCTTGCACGCCGTGATCGGTCGCGTCGACCCGAGGCCGCGGACATTGGTAATCGGGAGAACGGCCGATCGGAGTCGTACGCGGCTCGGCGGTTTCGAGTTCGAATCGCGAAGCGTCCTCGCAACGAATGTTCGAGCGGCGTACAGGACCACATGAATACGCCGCTGCGCACGAAGCGGGCGGAATCGTTGACGCACCCGTTGAAGGAGGATTAGAGTAGTGTCCAACACTACATCAGCCATGAAGACCGTTACCGCCGCGCAAGCGAACCGGCAGTTCTCGAGCGTTCTGCGCGAAGCCACGCAGGGCGAGGTATTCGTCATCGTGTCGCGCGGCAAGCCCGTGGCGACGCTGGGCCCAGTCGCGCCCGCAGGTGCGCAGCGCCGCGCGGCCCGAGAGGTGCTGCTTGCCAGGCTGAGAGCGCAGCGGCCATCGGGCGCACGGCGCTGGACGCGCGACGACCTTTACGAGCGCTGAACGCTCCGCTCACGCATGCGCGTCGCGCTGGACACAAACGTGCTCGCCTATGCGGAAGGCGTGGGCGACGCGCCGCGGGTCTCGAGGGCTGTCTCGCTCATCGAGCGGATTCCATCCGAGCGGGTGCTGCTGCCCGCGCAGGCGCTCGGCGAGCTCTATCGAGTGCTGACGGGGAAGGCCCGTCGCGCGCCGGGCAGCGTGCGAACGGCGGTGCTCGGGTGGGCCGACAGCTTCGAGGTCGCAGACTCGACGTGGACATCGTTTCAGGCGGCGCTCGACCTGAGTGTCGACCACGGCATGCCCGTGTGGGACGCATTGATCCTGTCGGTGGCTGCCGAAAACCGTTGCCGACTGCTGCTCAGCGAGGACCTTCAGGACGGATTCACGTGGCGTGGTGTCACGGTCGCAAACCCTTTTGCGATGCCGCTCCACCCTTTGCTCGAAGGTCTCGTCGCCCGCGGCTGATTGTCTGTTCGATTGTCGCGGAATGCGCAGCCAACCGGTGCGCGGGGCGCAGGGGTCGATCGGAATCGTCAGCCGGCGACCGTCGGCCCACACGTCTTCGTAGGGTTCCGCGACCGCGCCTGCGCCGATCAGCGGCACGAATCACCGGTCGATCGTTCGGCCG
>CAYGZN010000170.1:0-6875 GCA_964354355.1 uncultured Burkholderiaceae bacterium
CGCGGTTCGCAAGCGCCAGCTCCCATTCGCGCTTGTTCCCGTTCCAGGGCGCCGACTCGTATGCCGGCTTGTCCGCCTTGCCTTGGTAGACACCCTGCTTGTACTCGACGACCTGCGGGCGCTCGCCGCAACCGGCAAGACCCACCCCGAACGCGACGCCGGTCAGCGCCACGAATGCGCGTTTGATCACGATTTGGCTCCTCCTGCCGGTGCCGCGGGCGCGCCCGGTGCCGCCGGTCCACCCTTGGGAGCCTCGGGCCGCCCATAGGCGGTGGCCCAGCCCCAGACTTCGCTGCCCTTGCCGCGCGTGGTCACCCGCTCGCGGTAGATGTCGGCGAGGACGTCGCCTTCACCGCCCAGCAGCGCCTTGGTCGAGCACATTTCGGCGCAGACCGGCAGCTTGCCCTCGGCGAGACGGTTGCGGCCGTACTTCTTGTACTCCGCCTCGGAATTGTTCGCCTCCGGGCCGCCGGCGCAGAATGTGCACTTGTCCATCTTGCCGCGCACGCCGAACGCGCCCGCCTGCGGGAACTGCGGCGCGCCGAACGGGCAGGCGTAGAAGCAGTAGCCGCAGCCGATGCAGAGGTCCTTGTCGTGCAGGACCACGCCGTCGTCCGTGCGATAGAAGCAGTCGACCGGGCAGACCGCCGCGCACGGGGCGTCCGAGCATTGCATGCAGGCGACCGAGATCGAGCGCTCGCCGGGCACGCCGTCGTTGATCGTGACCACGCGGCGGCGGTTCACGCCCCACGGGATGTCGTGCTCCTGCTTGCAGGCGGTGACGCAGCCGTTGCACTCGATGCAGCGCTCGGCGTCGCAGAGAAACTTCATTCGGGCCATTGGTGACTCCTTAACGTATCCGGGTGCTCAGTGCCCGCACGGCCGCCCGAAGGGCACTTCGTGGGCGCGGGCTTGCCCGCGCTCGATCGACGCAGGCGCAGGGCCGGCGGTGGAGCGCGGCCAAGGCCGCGCCTACGACTGGATGGCCAGCGAACGGAGTGAGCGTGGGGGTACTTCATCTCAAACCGTCTTGGCGACCTGACAGAGCGTCGTCTTGGTTTCCTGCATCATCGTCACCGAGTCATAGCCATAGGTCGTGGCCGTGTTGACGGCTTCGCCGCGGACGATCGGCGCCGCGCCCTCGGGATAGAACTCGAGCATGTCCTTCCCTTGCCACCAGCCCGAGAAGTGGAACGGAACGAACGTCGTTCCCGCCGCGACACGGTCGGTGACCATCGCCTTGACCTTGATCTGCGCGCCCGTCGGGGATTTCACCCAGACGTATTCGCCGTCGCGGATCCCGCGGTCGTTGGCATCCTTCGGGCTGATCTCGATGAAGTTCTCCTGCTGCAACTCCGCGAGCCACGCGTTCGAACGCGTCTCCTCGCCGCCGCCTTCGTACTCGACCAGTCGGCCGCTCGTCAGCACCAGCGGGAAGTTCTTCGCGACGTCCTTCGTCAGGTTGTCCTGCTGCACGCTCTTGTACAGCGTCGGCAGCCGCCAGAACGCCTTCTTGTCGTCGTGCGTCGGGTACTTCGCGACAAGGTCAGGACGGTTCGAGTATAGCGGCTCGCGATGCTGCGGAATGCCGTCGGGGAAGTTCCAGACGATCGCGCGCGCCTTGGCGTTGCCGAACGGATGGTTGCCGTGGTTCTTCATGAACACGCGGATCATCCCGCCGGAACGGTCGGTCTTCCAGTTCTTGCCCTCGGCGGCCTTCTTCTCGTCTTCGGTGAGCTCGTCCCAGAACCCGAGCTTCTTCATCAGCACGTGATCGAGCTCCGGGTAGCCCGTCGTCAGGTCGCCGCCCTTCGGATGCGAGCCGTCCTCGGCGAGCAGGCTGACGCCGTCGCGCTCGACGCCGAAATTGGCGCGGAAGCAGCCGCCGCCGTCCATCATCGAGACCGACGTGTTGTAGAGGTTCGGTGAGCCCGGGTGCTTCAGCTCCGGCGTGCCGTAGCACGGCCACGGCAAGCCGAAGAAATCGCCGTCGCACGGTCCGCCCTTCGCCCGCAGCGTCTTCACGTCGAACGTGTTCATGTTCTTCATGTGCAGCTTCAACCGCTCCGGCGACTGGCCGGTGTAGCCGATCGTCCAGACGCCCTTGTTGATCTCGCGCAGGATCGATTCGGTTTCCGGCTCGTCCATCTTGTTCGGGTCGGGCTTCACGATCTTGTAGTTCTTGGTGAAGTCCTTGTCCCAGCCGAATTTCTTCGCGAACGCGTACATGATCGCGTGATCGGTCTGCGACTCGAACAGCGGGCTGATGACGCGCTCGCGCCACTGGATCGAGCGGTTCGATGCGGTGACCGAGCCCGACGTCTCGAACTGCGTGGATGCGGGCAGCAGGTAGACGCCGTCCTTGCGCACCATCGCCGCCATCGCCGCGGAGGCCGACGGGTACGGATCGATGACGACAAGCAGATCGAGCTTCTTCATCGCCTCGACCATTTCCTTGCCGCGCGTCTGGCTGTTCGGCGCGTGGCCCCAGTAGACGAGCGCGCGCAGGTTCGGGCCCTGGTCGATCAGCTCGTTCTTCTCGAGGACGCCGTCGATCCAGCGCGACACCGTCATGCCGGGCTTTTCCATCATGCCCTCGGCGTACTGCTTCTTCAGCCACTCGTAGTCCACACCCCACACGCCGGCGAAATGCCGCCACGAGCCGGCCGCCAGGCCGTAGTAGCCCGGCAGCGAATCGGGGTTCGGGCCGACGTCGGTCGCGCCCTGCACGTTGTCGTGGCCGCGGAAGATGTTGGCGCCGCCACCCGACACGCCGATGTTGCCGAGCGCAAGCTGCAGGATGCACGAGGCGCGCACGATGGCGTTGCCGATCGTGTGCTGCGTCTGCCCCATGCACCAGACGATCGTCGAGGGCCGGTTCTTGGCCATCATCTCGGCGACCTTGTAGACCTGCGCCTCGGGCACGCCGCAGGCCTCCTCGACCTTGTCCGGCGTCCACTTGGTCATGACCTCGTCGCGGACCTTGTCCATGCCGTAGACGCGGTCGTTGAGGTACTTCTTGTCTTCCCAGCCGTTCTTGAACACGTGGTGCAGCACGCCGAACAGGAACGGGATGTCCGAGCCCGAGCGGATCCGCACGAACTCGTCGGCCTTGGCCGCGGTCCGCGTGAACCGCGGGTCGACGACGATCATCTTCGCGCCGAGTTCCTTGGCGTGAAGCATGTGCAGCATCGACACCGGGTGCGCCTCGGCGGCGTTCGAGCCGATGTACAACGCGCAGCGGGTGTTCTGCATGTCGTTGTACGAGTTGGTCATCGCGCCGTAGCCCCAGGTGTTGGCCACGCCTGCAACGGTCGTCGAGTGGCAGATGCGCGCCTGGTGGTCGCAGTTGTTGGTGCCGTAGAACGACACGAACTTGCGCAGCAGGTACGCCTGCTCGTTGTTGTGCTTGGACGAGCCGACCCAGAACACCGAGTCGGGGCCCGCGGTCTTCTTCAGCTCGAGCAGCTTCGCGCTGACTTCGGACAGCGCCTGCTCCCACGAGATCTTCTGGTACTTGCCGTTGACCAGCTTCATCGGCGACTTCAGCCGGTACTCGCCGTGGCCGTGCTCGCGGATCGATGCGCCCTTGGCGCAGTGCGCCCCGAGGTTGATCGGCGAGTCGAACACGGGCTCCTGTCGCACCCAGACGCCGTTCTCGACGACCGCGTCGATCGCGCAGCCGACCGAGCAGTGGGTGCACACCGTGCGGCGCGTCTCGACCTTGCGCGCGGGCGCGTCGGCGGCCTGTGCGCGCTCGATCGTCGCGAAGCTCAGGCCCGAGGCCAGCGCGCCGGCACCGGCGCCGACGCCCGAACGTTTCAGGAACGAGCGCCGGTCCAGCGTGGCGCCCAGCGCGGATCGCACGCCGCGCTCGACACTGGCCGTCAGCGCGCCGCCGGCAACGGATCGCCCGGAGTTCTTTCTGGTCAGCAGCATGGTCGACTCCTCAGACCGTCGTGGTGTCGTAGTACTTGCGCACGTGCGCGGTCAGGCGATAACCGCGGCCCTGCGGATCCTCGAGGGCGGCGGCGCCCACCGCCGGCCCCGCTGGGGCAACGGGCGCACGTGCAGCGACCACGGCCGCGGCACCCGCGGCGCTGGCCGCGCCTGCCCCGAGCAGGAATCCCCTGCGTGTCGCCGGATCGACCTTCTTCCTGTTGCTGTCCATCGCTCGCTCCTCAAGCTTCAATATCGAACGCCTGTCGCTCGACGTCGAAAAACCCCTGCATCAGCCGCGCGACCGGCCGGTAGAACTGCGCTTCGTCGCACCCGGCGACCGACTCGGCGAGCCGCTCGTACCAGGACGACACGAAGCGTCGAAAGAACGCCTGCTGCGTCGACACCGCGCCCAGCCGCGGGTCGTCGCTTTCGATCAGCAGCGCCATGACTTCGCACAGCGAAGCCAGGTGATCCTCGGTTTCGCCCACGTCTGTGCGGCGCGCCAGGCCCAGCGTGGCCAGGTGCTCGCGCAGGTCGGCGAGCGGGCGCTCGTTCAGGAAGCCGCTCAGGTGGTAGGACGCGTTCAGCAGCACCGGCGCCTTGCCGACGCTGACGAACAGGCGGTCGTACTCCTCGCGCACCGCCGCGGCACTCGACCGGCGCGCCGCCTCGGCCAGGTCCACCCACGCCAGCGCCAGCGGCGGCGCCTGCGGGTCCGGCGACCCCGGCGCCGCCGACGCGGCGACCGAAGCCAGCAGCGATTCGTCGGGCGCGGCCTGGAACACCCGGGCCAGGAATCGGTACCAGCGAACCCGCGCCGCGTCCTCTTCGGACAGCAGCGTATCGACGGGCATCGCGCGGGTGGCTGCGTGCATCGCGCGTCAGCCCGGGGGGCGCGTGACGTCGAAGATCGACGCCTCGTCGGGCCGCGTGAACATGTCGGTGATGCGGCAGTCGGCGCACATCTGCAGGCGACGCATCGCGCCGCCGCCGAACATGCTGTGCCCGGAAAGCTTGCCGATCATGCTGTCGATCATCTGGCGGGTCCCGAACGGCTTGCCGCAGCTGACGCAGTTGAACGGCTGCGCCTCGTTCAGGACTCGCGGACTTCTCGTCTCCGTGGTGTCGAATCGTAGTCTTGGCTCGAGCCGGATCGCGTCTTCGGGGCAGGTCTTCACGCACAACCCGCACTGCACGCAGTTGGCCTCGATGAAGCGCAGCTGCGGCCGCTCGGGGTTGTCGAGCAGGGCCGACTCCGGGCATGCGCCGGTACAAGCGAGGCATAAGGTACAGGCGGCCGTGTCGATGCGCAAGGCGCCGAACGGCGCCCCTTCGGGCAGCGTGACCATTTCCGGCAGGTTGCGACCTGCGCGGCGTGCCCGCGTGGCGAGGTGATCCACGGCGAACTCGATGCTGCGGCGCTTTTCGTCGGACAGCGCGAAGGTCGCCGCTTCGTCGACGCCGGCGGCCGGCGCGATGCCGTACAGCGCCTCCTCGAGCGACCCGGCGCCCGAGGGATCGAGCAGATGGAAGTGGGCGCCCGAATAGCCGAGCGCGGACACGATGCGCTGCGCCACGTCGAACTGCTCGCGCAGGGCCGCCACGTACTGGGGTGCCTCGCTGCCGGTCAGCAGCACGGCCACCTGCGACGCGCCGAAGGCCAGCGCGGCCAGGCCGACGTCGATCCCCACCGCAGCGACGTGGTGCAACTCGACCGGGATCACGCGCGCCGGCAGCCCCGCCACGCGCGGCGCACGCGCCCCACGCGCCACCGCCGGGCCGCGGGAGCGCCCGACCGACTCGAGGATCTTGCGGCCCGCGTCGCCGTCGTGGAACAGGACCATCGGCGCGTCCGCCCCGCTTGCGCCGCCGGCCGCCCGCCAGGCGGCGAGCCCCACTTTCAGCCGGGCACCCAGGTGCGCCGGCGTCGGGTACGCGTAGCCCATCGCGCCGGACGGACACACGGTCGCACACGCCCCACAGCCGACGCACAGGTGCGGCTCCACGGCGATCCGGTCGCCGCCGGAGCGGATCGCCTGCGCCGAGCACACGTCGATGCAACGCGTGCACCCGGTGATCTCGTTGCGACGGTGGGCACACAGCTTCTCGCGAAAACGAAAGAACTTCGGCTTCTCGAACTCGCCGACCAGGCGCTGCGCAGCCATCGCGGCCGAGAACTGCGCCTGCGGGTCGGCGCCCGCGTGGAAGTACCCCTGGGGCAGCTGGTGGTGCGCGAACGCCGGCCGATCGCGCAGGTCGAGCACCAGGTCGAACGGCTCGCTGCGATCGCGCTCGGTGCGGCTGAAGTCGATCGCGCCGATCGTTTCGCAGGCTGCCACGCAGCGCCGGTGCCCGGTGCACCGGGCGGCGTCGACCTGCAGCGACGCGCCGATGGCCCCCTCGGGGCAAGCGGCCACGCACGCGCCACAGCGCACGCAGGCATCGAGGTCGATCGGGTTGACCTGTTCCCAGCGGGCCTCGAAGGCCCCCAGCCAGCCGGTCAGCGACTGCAGCGCGCCGGACACGACCGGAAAACGTCGCGCGCCCTGCAGGCCGGCGGCCGTGGCGTCGTTCAGCAGCACGGTGACCGACAACGCGTCGCACAGCCGCTCGCCCCAGCTTAGCGCGTCGGCACCGCCGACGATCAGCGCGCGCCCGCTGGAGCGGTAGGGCACCGCGGCGACCGGTTCCATCGCCGGGCCCGCCGCCATCGCCACGAGCGCGGCGATCTTCGGGCCGGCGGCCGCGCCTTCGCGGCCCCAGCCGGCCTGCTCGCGGATGTTGACGAATCGGATCGGCGCCACCGTCAGGCCGGCGCCCGCCACCTCCTCGAACAGCGGCGCCTCCTGGGTGCAGGTCAGCACGACGTCGGCCGTCCCCGCGAGCGCGGGCGCCACCTTCGTCAGTTCCCTCCGGCACAGCTGGCTGCCGCT
>CAYGZN010000171.1:0-6871 GCA_964354355.1 uncultured Burkholderiaceae bacterium
TGCACGTAGATGCCGGGCGTGCCGGTCGTGCCCGAACTCGTCCACACCGCGTAGCGGCCCAGGAACGCGTGGCCGACACGCTGCGGATCGGCCAGGAATGCGTCGACCCGCTCGCGGGTGACCTCCCGGTCGGTGCACCAGTCGTCGAACCGGGCCATCAGCTCGCCGCGCGTGGTCGGCTCGATGTCTTCGAGCCGGATCCGCGCCGGGTCGCCCAGCGGGCGCAGGCGGGCTTCGAAGTACGGGGACGCACGCGCGGTCGTCAGCAGGTCGGCGAGTCGGGCGGCGGCGCGGCGGGCCAGCGTCGCTGCGTCGGCCTGGCTGCCGGCCCAGACGTCCCACGCCGCGTTGACCGCGTGCCACGCGTCGAACCCGCCGACGCCGGGCACCGGCCAGCCCCGGGGGCCCGAGCCCTCGGACCCGACGCCCGCGCCGTGTGTGCCGCTCATGGTCGGGACCGTCGGGTGTTGGACACGGGTCAGGCGCCCGGGCGGACACGGGTCCGCAGGCGTCCCACGATGCCGCTCGGGAAGTGATAGACGGACAGCACGAACAGCACGCCGAGCCACAGCAGCCAGCGATCCGGCGAGAACAGCGCGGGCACGACCGGCAGCGCTGACCCGGCCTCGGCAACGACCTTCATCAGGTCCTGCAGGTAGGTCTGCGCCAGCAGGAACAGCGTCGATCCGATGAGCGCGCCGTACATCGTGCCCATGCCGCCGATCACTACGATCAGCAGCACATCGAGCATGATCTCGAACGACAGCGACGTGTCGGGCCCGTTGTAGCGCAGCCAGATCGCGAGCAGCGCCCCGGCCACCGTCGCCACCGCGGCCGCGATCACGTTGGAGGCGGTCCGGTACCACACGACGGGAAAGCCGATCGACTCGGCGCGGAAGTCGTTTTCGCGGATCGCCTGCAGCACGCGGCCGAATGGCGAGTTGACCAGCCGCAGCAGCGCGAGGAACAGCACCGCCACGACGACGAACAGCAGGTAGTACGTGACCAGCCGGCCATCGAGCGAAGCGCCCAGGAACGGCGCATCGGCCAGGCTGAACCCCGGGGACAGCACCTCGGGCACCTTGAAGCTCAGGCCGTCCTCGCCCCCGGTGAAGTCCGACAGCTGCGACGCCAGCGTCTGGAATGCGGTGGCCACGGCCAGCGTGATCATCGCGTAGAAGATCGCGCGCACACGCAGGCTGAACAGGCCGATCACCAGCGCGAGCAGTGCCGAGGCCAGCAGTGCGACGAGCGTCCCCAGCCCGATCGCCGCCCAGCCCGGGCCCATCCGGGTGCTGGCGATCGCCACGCCGTATGCGCCGATGCCGAAGAACATCGTGTGCGCGAACGACACGATGCCCGTGTAGCCCAGCAGCAGGTCGTAGCTGGCCACCAGCAGCACGAACACCAGGATCTTGGCGGCGACGTTGATGCCGCGGGCGCCCGGCGCGATGAACGGCGCCAACGCGAGCCCGACCACGATGGCCACCAGCAGCGCCGACAGCAGGCGGTTGCGCGGCAGGTCGCCCGAGAGCAGCCGGCGGATCATCGGTTGGCCACCGGGTAGACGCCCTGAGGCCGCCACAGCAGGATCGCGACCATCAGCAGGATGTTCGAGAACAGCGCCACCTTCGGGGCCAGGAAGCCGGTGTAGTTGGCCATCAGCCCGACCAGCAGCGCGCCGACGAAGCAGCCCAGCGTCGAGCCCAGCCCGCCGATGATGATGACGATGAACAGCAGCACGTTGACCTGCGAACCGATCTGCGGCGTGACCGTCTGCTGGTACAGGCCCCAGAGCACGCCGCCCAGGCCCGCCAGCGCCGAGCCCGTGACGAAGATGCCGATGAACAGGCGCCGGATCCGGTAGCCCAGCGCCTCGACCATTTCGCGGTCCTGCACGCCGGCGCGGATCAGCAGGCCGATCTTCGTGCGTGACAGCGTCCAGGCCATCGCCGCGAAGACCACCAGGCCGACGACCAGCGCAACGACGCGAAAGCGCTCGATCGCCGCGTCCCCGAGCAGGAACGAGCCGCGCAGCGCGGTCGGCAGCTGCAGCGGGATCTGCAGCGGGCCCCAGATCACCTTGATCAGCTCCTCGCCGACGATCATGCCGCCCATCGTGATCAGGATCTGCTTCAGGTGCTGGCCGTAGACCGGGCGGATCAGCAGGCGCTCGAACGCATAGCCGAGCGCGCCGCACACGGCCATCGCCACCAGCATCGTGACGCCGATCGCCGCCACGTTCAGCAGCCAGTTGTCGGGCTCGGTCCAGCCGGCCAGCGGCGCCAGCACGCTGGTGGCGAGAAAGGCGCCCACCGCAATGAACACGCCGTGGCCGAAGTTGAGCACGTCCATCAGTCCGAACACCAGCGTCAGGCCCGAGGCGATGATGAAGATGATCAGGCCCATCGCGATGCCGGCGACCGTCAGCGTCAGCCACGTCGACGTGCTGCCCACCAGCGGCCAGGCGACCAGCATCAGCAGTCCGACCAGCGCCAGCGGCACCAGGTCCATCCGCGTGGCGGGCAGCTCGGCGGGGATGTCAGCGCTCGCGGCCGCCATCGTCAGTGCCCGCCCTTGCCCATCGACAGCCCGAGCAGGCGCTGTTGCAGCGGCACGTCGTCGCGCAGCGCCGCCATCGAGCCCCGGTGCACGACGCGCCCGTCGTCCATCACGGCGACGCTGTCGCCCAGGCGGCTCGCGAAGCCGAAGTTCTGCTCGACCAGCAGGATCGTCGTGCGCGTCGACTTGAGCTCGGCGAATGCCTCGACCAGGTTGGCCACGATGGCCGGTGCCAGCCCTTTGGTGGGCTCGTCCACCAGCAGCAGCCGGCGCGGCTCGACGATGGCACGCGCAATCGCCAGCATCTGCTTCTGGCCGCCCGACAGCTTGCCCGCGGGGTAGAGCCAGAACTTCTTCAGCGCCGGAAAGAAGCCGAAGATCCAGTCCAGCCGCTTCGTGTCGACCTGGTCGAGCGTGCGGGCCGCGCGTGCGGCCAGCAGCATGTTCTCGCGCACGGTCAGGTCGCCGAAGATGCCCATGTTCTCGGGCACGTAGGCGATGCCCTGCTGCGAGATGCTTGCGGTGTCCAGGCCCGCCAGCGAGCGCGCGCCGGCGCCGGTGCCGAAGCGCACCGATCCCGAGGAGGGCTGCCACAGTCCCATGATCGTGCGCAGGCAGGTCGTCTTGCCGGCGCCGTTTCGCCCCAGCAGCACGGCCAGGCCGCCTTCGGACACGTCGAGATCCACGCCGTGCAGGATGTGGTACGCACCGATGTGCGTGTGCACGCCGGTCAGCGTCAGCAGCGGGTCGGCGTGCTCAGGCATCGGCGGGCATGCCCAGGTAGGCCTGCTGAACGACCGGCGAGGCGATCACCTCGGCGGGCACCCCGTCGGCCACGAGTGCGCCGTTGTGCAGCACGACGATGCGGTCGGCGAGCTCGCGCACCACGTCCATCTTGTGCTCGACCAGCAGCACCGTCTTGTCGCGGCGCGCCTTCAGCGCGCGGATCAGTTCCAGGATCACGGGCACTTCATCGTTGCTCATGCCGGCCGTGGGCTCGTCGAACATGAACACGTCGGGCTCGAGGGCCATCAGGATGGCGACCTCCAGTTTGCGCTGGTCGCCGTGGGGCAGGGCGCTGGCCGGCAGGTCGCGCCGGGCGGCCAGCGAGACCTGCTCGAGGATGTCGTCGGCCTGCTCGATGAGCCGCCGTCGGTCCGACCAGACCGACAGCAGGTCGAAACCGACGCGGGCGCGCGACTGCACCGCCAGGCGCACGTTCTCCTGCACGGTGAGGTTGGGGAACAGCTGGGTCAGCTGGAAGGCCCGGCCCATGCCCCGGTGCGTCCGCTGCGACGCGGGCAGGTGCGTCACGTCTTCGCCGCGCAGCAGCACGCGGCCCTCGCTGGCTTTCAGCTGCCCCGACACGAGGTTGAAGTAGGTCGTCTTGCCGGCGCCGTTGGGCCCGACGATCGCGGTCAGCGTGCCCGGCATGAAGGCGCAGGACACGTGGTCGACCGCCACGTGTCCGCCGAACCGGATCGTCAGGTCACGCGTCTCGAGCGACGGGTGCACGCGGACTCAGCGCTTGTTGCGGATGGGGATGTCCATCTCCTCGGGCTTGATCTCGCGCACGAGCTCGGGCACGCCCCAGGCGAAGGCCGGGTCGTTCTTGATCTTGAACTGGTACATCGACTGCATCGCCTGGTGGTCTTCCTTGCGGAAGGTCATCTTGCCCTTGGGCGTCTCGAAGCTCATGCCTTCCATGGCGGCGATCAGCTTGTCCGTGCTGGTGTCGCCGTTGGTCTTCTTCAGCGCCTCGACGACCGCCATGCCCGCGCTCATGCCGCCGGCGGTGAAGAAGTCCGGCGGCGACTTGAAGCGCTTGTAGTGCTCGGTGACCAGCCAGTTGTTGGCGGCGTTCTTGGGGATCGCGAAATAGTAGTAGGTCGCGCCCTCCATGCCGGGCATCGCCTTGTAGGCGGCCATCGCCGGCAGGATGTTGCCGCCGGTGGCGATCTCGATGCCGTAGCGCTTGGGATCCAGGTCGACGATCTTGAACGGGTTGGCCGCGCCCGCCCAGTTGATGAAGACGATCTTGCGGCCCGGCTTGTCCTTGAGGGCGTCGAACACGCGCTGCGCGCCGGCGGTGAAGTCGGTCGTGTTCAGCGGCAGGTACTCCTCGTGGACGATCTTGGCCTTCTTCAGGGAATCCTTGAACGCCTTGACGAAGTCGCGACCGAACGCGTAGTCCTGCGCCAGCGTGGCGATCGACACCCCGTCCTTGTCGAGGGCAACGGCGTTGGACGCCGCGTCCTGCGACGAGTTGCGGCCGGTTCGAAACACGTACTTGTTCCACTTGTCGCCGGTGATCGCGTCGGCCACCGCGGGCTCGACCAGAAGGATCTTCTTGTACTCCTCGGCCACGGGCAGCATCGCCAGCGCGACGTTCGAGGCCGACGGTCCGATCGCCAGGTCGACCTTGTCGTCGGCGTATGCGGCGGCCAGCTGGGCCTTGCCGACGTCGGGCTTGCACTGGTCGTCGCGCTCGAGCACGGTGATCTTGCGTCCGGCCACCGTCATCGTGCCGTTGGTCGCGTAGTCCAGGCCCAGCATCAGGCCGGTCTGCGTCTGGGCCGCGTAGGCCTGGAACGCGCCGGTCTTGCAGTAGACGTGGGCAATCTTGATCTCCTTGCCCTGGGCGGCGGCCGAGCCGGCCACGCTCAGGCCGAACAGGGCGGCCAGGCTGGCGCGTCCGATCATCGAGGGGGTCATCGTGTTTATCCTCCGGGGTTTGAACGACGAGGCCGCCATCGCGCGAGCGGGACGGTCGCAATCTCCGGATATCGTACATGGTCGCTCGGGCGCCGTGCGCCCGAGCGACCGCCACACGGGTGAAGCCGGCTTCGCGGGGGGCTTCTTCAAGGCCGCATTCGCAGGCCCAGGCGGCTGGCGGCCAGCACGGCCTGGGTCCGGTTGCGCGCGCCCAGCGCCCGCAGCACCGCACTGACGTGGACCTTGACGGTGCCTTCGGCCAGCGACAGCCGGCGGCAGATCAGCTTGTTCGGAAGCCCCTCGAGGATCAGCCGCAGGACGTCGGACTGGCGGTCTGTCAGGCCCAGCTGGCGCGGGTCGCCGGCAGCGGGTCGCCGCGGGGGCAGGTGCGCCGCCCACGGACGCGCGTCGTCGCCCCGGGCCTCGGGCGGCACGTGGATGCCGCCGTCGAGCACGCGCCGCAGCGCGCCGGCCAGGCGCTCGCCCGTGGCCGTCTTGGGCAGGTAGCCGACCGCACCGGCTTCCAGGCAGCGCACCATCGTGGCGCGCTCGAGCACCTCGGAGAACACCATCACGGGAACCTTCGGGAACCGTTCGCGCAGCACCTGCAGGCCCTGCAGCCCGCCCGAGTCGGGCAGGTTCAGGTCGAGCAGCACCAGGTCGCGCCGGTCGCCGGCGGCCAGCATCAGGCAGGCCTCGGACAGCGAAGCGGCCTGCTCGATGCGGGTCGAGTCGGACAGGGTCTCGAGCTGATTGCGGATGGCGCCGCGCATCAGCGGATGGTCGTCGATCAGCAGCACGGACAGGGCCATGGGCGGTCTCCTCGGCGGGCGTGTTCGTGTTTTGCTCTATCCTTGCGGCCCGCTCGCCTGCTTGTCAATGGTGGTTTCGCCCGGCGGGGCTAGTACTTTCGGACGATCCGACCCGTGAACAACCCGCCCGTCGGCGCCCGCGAACATGCGTTCTGCGTCGCCCCGATGATGGATTGGACCGACCGCCACTGTCGGCGGTTCCACCGCGTGCTGTCGCGCCGTGCGAGGCTCTACACCGAAATGGTCACGACCGGCGCGCTGCTGCACGGCGACCTGTCGCGCCTGCTGGACTTCGATGCCTCCGAGCATCCGGTGGCCCTGCAGCTGGGCGGCAGCGAGCCGGACGACCTGGCCCGCAGCGCCCGCCTGGGCGAGCGCTGGGGCTACGACGAGATCAACCTGAACTGCGGCTGCCCGAGCGAGCGCGTGCAGCGCGGTGCCTTCGGCGCCTGCCTGATGGCCGAGCCCGTGTTGGTGGCGGATTGCGTGCGTGCGATGCGCGACGCGACGGCAGTGCCGGTGACGGTGAAGCACCGCATCGGGCTCGACCGCGACGAGAGCTACGGCTTCGTTCGCGACTTCGTGGGCACGGTGGCCGGGCGCGGCGGCTGCGCCGTGTTCGTCGTGCATGCGCGCAACGCGTGGCTGACGGGCCTGTCGCCCAAGGCCAACCGCGAGATCCCGCCGCTTCGCCACGAGGTGGTGCACCGGCTGAAGAGCGACTTCCCGGCGGTCACGATCGTCGTGAACGGTGGCATCGCGGGCGACGAGGCGATCGCGGC
>CAYGZN010000172.1:0-1902 GCA_964354355.1 uncultured Burkholderiaceae bacterium
CACGGTGCAACGGGCACTGCCGCAATCTGGGCGTTGGTCTCGGCGCAGTTGGGCCGACACTTCACGGTCTATGCGATGGACCGGCGTGGTCGCGGTGCAAGCGGCGATGGGCCTGACTACTCGCTCGAGCGAGAGATCGAGGATGTTGCAGCGGTCGTTTCGTCGTTTGCGGGCGAGGTCGATCTGCTCGGGTACTCATTCGGAGGCGTCTGCGCGCTGGAGGCGGCGCTGCGGGTGAAGAATCTGCGTCGGTTGATTCTGTACGAACCGGGAGTCCCTGTACCTGGGCGTGCGCATGACCGGGCCGGATTGATCGATCGACTCGAACAGGACATCGAGGCCGGCGAACCGGAGCGGGCGGCGTCGGCGTACACGCTGGAAGCTCTCGGCATGCCCCCGGAGATGCTCGAGCGCATCAAGGCCCAGCCGGGCTGGGCCGACCGGGTCGCGCTTTTCGCGCGCACCGTTCCGCGGGAGATGCGCACGCGGGAGGTGTACCGGTTCGACACCGATCGATTCAAGTCCTTCGGCATTCCGACGCTCCTGCTCGTCGGCTCTGAAAGCCCCGAGGGATTCAAGGCGTCTGCGGACATCGTTGCGTCCGCGATCAGGGGGAGTCGCCTCGAAGTCCTGCAGGGCCAACGCCACTTTGCGCACAATACGGCGCCCGAACTCTTTGCGGCAGCGGTGCTCGGGTTTCTGGTCGACCCGCAACAAGCCGGGGTCGTCAGCCCGTAGGTGCGGAACGGCAGCGACATGGTGAGCGGTCGGTGCGGCACCGAAGGGACGGGCTTTGCGTATTCGAACTTACCCGAGGTCGCTGATCGATATGATCATGTCGTTGACCCCCTCGTACCGGTCCGAACACCTGCTCAGCCTGCAGAAGCCGCACCGACACCGATGCTGCGCCAGAGATTGCAGCCCTGTTGTTGCTCGATGAACGAATGAAAGGGCTGCCTGACCCATGACCATCGCATTGAAGCCCGGCCACCGCGTCGTTGTCTCGGAATTCGCCGAGAGTCCCGATGAGGCCATCGAGAAGTTCATCACGCTGCAGCCGCAGCCGGCGCCCGACGTCGCGGCACTGAAACCGAACGAGGTGCTCATCGGCGTCAGGAGCGCCGGCGTGGCCTGGGTGGACCTGCTCATGACCAGCGGCCAGTACCAGCACATGCCGGCGCCGCCGTACACGCCGGGCATGGAGTACAGCGGCGTGGTGCTCGCGACCGGCTCCGCGGTCGACCCCAAGCGGTGCGCCGAGGGCGAGCGCGTGCTCGTCGACGCCATGCGGGTCGGTCCGCGCTCGGGCGGCGAGTACCAGCGGGCCGGCGGCTTCGCGAGCTACGCGGTGGTCCCGCAGCAGGCCGTCCTGCGCATCCCCGGCAAGCTGTCCTTCGACCAGGCTGCGATCCTGCTGCAGGCGTACGAGACCGCCTACCACTGCCTGATCGCGCGGGCGCAGCTCCAGGCGGGCGAGACGATCCTGGTCGCGGGTGCGACGGGCCTGACCGGCCTCGCGTCGGTGCAGGTGGCGAAGCTGCTGGGGGCCACCGTGATCGCGATCGGCCGCTCCGACGAGAAGCTGGCGGTGGTCAAGGGGCAGGGTGCCGACCATGTGATCAACACGCGCGCCGAGGATGGCCGGGGCGGCGTCAGGCAGTTCCGCGACGACGTCAAGGCGCTGACCGGCGGCCGCGGCGTCGACGTCGTCTACGACGCGATCGGCGGCGACACCTCGCTCGAATGCCTGCGCTGCACCGCGTTCAACGCGCGCTTCCTGATCGTGGGCTGGACGTCGACGCCGAACGTGGCGAGGGGCAAGGGCCAGCGTGGCGCGCCGAACGCGAACCAGCTGCCGACCAACATCATCCAGATGAAGCAGCTGAGCGTGCTCGGCTGCCC
>CAYGZN010000172.1:2002-6860 GCA_964354355.1 uncultured Burkholderiaceae bacterium
TGCGCCACCTGTGCGACGCCATTGCCAGAAATCCGCAAGTGCAATAACATATTGGTGTCAATGCACCAATGTGAGGTAGTCATGAGCCGTCTGACGATCACCCTGTCGGAAGCACGCTATCGGGCGCTCAAGGAAGCGTCCGCTCAGCGCGACAAGACGATCGGGCAGCTGATCGACGAGAGCCTGGACTTCTACGGCATCAAGTCGCGGGAGGAGGCACGCGACCTCGTGCGCCGCGCACGAGCGCGCAGCAAACTCACTGAAGAGCAGGCGGTGGCCGTGGCACAGGAACAGGTTCGAACGGCGCGCCGCAAACGGTGAGTCGCCCGGCCGTCATCGTCGACACCAACGTGGTCGTAGCGGGCTTGCTGACCGCGAACGACGCGTCGCCAACGGCCCGCATTCTGGACGGCATGCTGTGCGCCGCGTTTCCATTTGTCGTTTCCGAGGCGCTGCTGGCCGAATACCGCACGGTGCTCTTACGGCCGGGCCTGCGCAAGCTGCATGGCCTGACGGTCGCCGAGGTGGAAGTCATCCTGACGGACATTGCCCAGCACGCGATCGTGTTGCAGCCGGTCAGCGCCCCGCCCGCGCCGGATGCGGGTGACCAGCTGCTGTGGGAGTTGCTCGCCACCAGAGCAGACCTGCTGCTCGTCACGGGCGACAAGCTGCTGCTTCGGGACGCTGGCCTGCAGGGGCGCGTGATATCGCCGCAGGCGTTTGTGGCGGGCGGGTAAGCCGGCAGTTTCGCAGCGGTGCCCAGGGCGGTCGACGGCACCGAGCGCCTGGGCTCCCGAGCAGCTCGACCCGTTCATCGGCGATCTGCCGATCGCGTCGGTGCCACAGGGCACATTGCGCCCGTTGATCGAGGTGCGGCAGTGGCAGGGCCGCAAGGTGAAGACGATCAACTCGGCGCTGGCGGCGGCCCCCACACCTTGAACGTAGCCGCCTCCGGGTGGCTTGACGGGCACAACTTGACCTGGTTCGCCCTGCCTCCAGCGTAACTGAATGCCGGCTAAGCCTGCGATCCCGGTCCAACCGCAGGGGCCGCAGGTACCCATGAGGTCGGGGCAGGCGTGCCGCAAAGGCGGCGCGGGCTCGGTCCCGATGCGGTTCGGTGGGCGGGGGTCGGCGCGACCTCACAGTCGCCGAATTGCGGCAAACGGCGATTCGAACTCTTTGCGGCGGCGATGCTCGGGTTTCTGGTCGACCCACAGGCCGGAGTCGTCAGCCCGTCGCGGTCGCATGCCGCACGCGTTACGCGCCAGCGCGAAACGGGCGCTCCAGCTGACGCTCGACGAACATCAGCCGGTCCTGGCCGTAGAACAACTCGCCGTCGACCCCATAGGTCGGCGACCCGAGCACGCCGATGTGGATCGCCTCGGTTGAGGCGGCCTCGAAGTCGGCGCGGATGTCCCGCGCAAGCGCCCGCTCGAGCAGCGGGATCGCGTCGATGCCGACGCCGGCGGCGATGTCGGTCAGCACCGCGCGCTCGGCGATGTCGCGGTCGTCGCGCCACAGGGCGGTGAGCATTGCATCGGACAGCGCGTCGGCATCGAAGCCGGCCTGCTGTGCCGCCAGCACCAGGCCGGACGGCAGCGTCCGATCGCCGTAGTGGTGAACGGGATCGACGATCACCGGGATGTCGAGCCACTCGCTCCAGCGCTCGACCTCGCGGCCGAACTGGTAGGCGCGCAGCGTCGCGCTGCGCTCGGCAAAGGGCACGCTGCCCGCAGCCGGAACGACCCGCGACAGGTCGATCGGCCGATGCCGCAGAGTGCGGCCGAAACGCTTTGCGAGCGCGATGATCCGGCGCGAGCCGAAGTACGCGTAGACCGAGCGGATCGAGTAGTAGTAGTCGATAGCGGGCATGGCCAGGCGCGCCGGGTGGGTCAGTTCGCCTTGAGCCCGGCCTTGCGGATGATCGGGCCCCACTTCTCGTAGTCGGCCCGGATCACGCGTGCGAACTCCTCGGGCGTGCTGCCCACCGGCTCCAGGCCCTGCGCGAGCAGGCTCGATCGCACCTCGGGGTCGCGCATCGCATCGGCATAGGCCTTCGCGATCCGCCTGCGCTCGGCATCGGGCGTGCCGGCCCGGACCATGACCCCCTGCCACGACGCGGTCTCGAAACCGGGAATCGTGTCGCCGATCGGGGCCAGGTTCGGCGCAAAATCCTGGCGAACGGGACTCGAGACGCCCAGCAGCTTGAGCTTGCCGGCCTCGGCCTGTGCGCGCAGCGTCTGGAAGCTGTCGAGCATCAGCCCGATGCGCCCCTCGATGAGGTCCGGCAGCGCGGCCGCACCCCCCTTGTACGGCACGACCGTGATGTCGAACCCGCCGATTGCGGCCAGCAGCAACCCGCCGAGGTGCGACCCGCCGCCCAAACCGGACGCGGCGATCGTCAGCTTGCCGGGGTTGGCCCGGGCCCAGGCGACGAGCTCGGGGACGCTCGAGACGGGCACCGCGGGCCCGGCCGCCAGCACGAGGGGAATGTTGACCAGCAGCGAGACCGGCTCGAGGTCCTTGAAGGTGTCGTACGGCAGCTTGTCGAACGTCCACGGGTTGAACGACAGGGACGTGTAGACGCCGACGACCGTCGCGCCGTCCGCGGGGGCGTTCAATGCAGACTGGATCGCCGGGATGCCCGCGGCGCCGGGCTTGTAGTCGAGCAGCACGGTCTGGCCCAGCGCCGGCTCGACCCGCCGGATCACGGTGCGCTGCATCAGGTCGGTCGTGCCGCCCGGACCGGTCGGCACGATGACGCGGATCGGTCGCGACGCGGCGGACTGCCCGAAGGCAGGGATCGCGAGGCCGATGACTGCCCCGGCGGCAGCCCCGATGCCCAGCGTGAAGGTACGTCGTCGGTTCATCGCAGCGTGCTCCGTTCAGCTTGGGGACGCGACCGGACCGGGGCGATCCCCGGCAGCCGAGCGGCGCAGCGTAGCGGATCCGAAACGGGATGTCATCACGTGCTTCCGGCTTCGTATTCCGTGCATCGCGCGAGGCCGCGCGGCCGGCGTTGCGACGTGCGACGTCGCGCCTCGAGCGCCGCCGCGCGTATCATCCGCGGTTCAGGGGGAGCGAGGCATGGCCGCAGTGCAGTCCGAGGTGGCGGGCAACATCTGGAAGATCGAGGTCGAGGTCGGCCAGATGGTCGCCGAGGGCGACGCGCTGGTGATCGTCGAGTCGATGAAGATGGAAATCCCCGTCGAAGCGCCGGCCGCCGGCAGGGTGCTGGTGATCCGGGTCAAGGAAGGCGACCCGGTGGCCGAGGGGGCCGTGGTCGTCGACCTCGGCTGAAACCCTGCCGTGCACCGGCAGGCGCGGTGCTGACCGGGCCCGATCCGCCAGCAGCGCCTCAGGCGGCGGCGCGGCCCGCGTCCTCGTCGGCCTGCGCCGCCCCCGACTTCTCGACCAGCGCCCGGAACGCCGGCTGACGCTGCGCCAGTGCATCGGCCGGGCCGTGGTCGATCACGCGGCCCTCGGCCATGTAGACGACCACGTCGAAGCGCGGCAGCAGGTGCAGCCGGTGCACGGACGTGACGATGCACGCGTCGGCGCGCGTGCGGAACAGCCGCTCGAAGACGGTCGCCTCGGTGCCTGCGTCGAGGCTGCTGGTGACCTCGTCGAGCAGCAGCAGGCTGCTGTCGCGCGCGGCGAGCAGGCCGAGCGCGAGCGCGATGCGCTGGCGCTGGCCGCCCGACAGGTTGCCGCCGCGCTCGGTGATCGCGGTGTCCAGGCCCTTTGGCATCTCGGCCACCAGCGCGTCCAGGCACGCCGTCTCGATCGCGGTGCGCAACTGCGACGGATCCACCTCGCCCGACATGGCGAGGTTCTCGCGCAGCGTCGCCTCGAACACCTCGGCATCCTGCGGGATCAGCGTCGCCAGCGCGGGCGCAACCTGCGCCAGCGGCGCGTCGGCGCCGTCCAGCCGCACGCGCCCGGCCTGCGGTGCATACAGCCCCGCCAGGATGCGCAGCAGGCTGCTCTTGCCGGAGCCGCTCTCGCCGACCAGCGCCACGCGCGATCCGCGGCGCAGTTCGAGATCAACCCTGTCGAGCGTCGGACGATCCCCGCGCTGGCGCGGGTGCGTGAACACCAGGCCGTCGAGGGTCAGGGTCCTCCATCCCGCCGTCGACGCCTCGGTGGCCGTCGGCGTTTCGGTCGACGTCGGCGTTTCGGTCGACGTCGGCACCGCCGTTGCTGCCGCAGCCCCGGACGCCATGCCGGCAGCCGCCGCCGAGGCCTGCAGCAGGGGCGCGGCACTGGCGAAGTCCGCCCGCGTGCGCGAGAACGACTGGTAGTGGCTGGCGATCGCAGTGATCACGCCGCCCGCCTGCTGGGTGTACTGGTGGACCATGAAGATGCCGCCCAGCAGCAGCGGCGCGCCGCTGGCCTGCGCGTCGCGCTGCGCGAGCCACGCATACAGACCGACCAGCACGCACCACGTGGCCGTCGACAGCAGGTCGACGCTGCACCACTTGGCCTCGTTGAGCACGATCGAGCGGCGCAGCGGCCCGAACAGGTCCGACAGCCGCAGCCGCAGCAGCTCGCGCGTGGCCTTCTGCAGGCGCAGCGCCAGGATCGACACGATGTTGCCGACGCTGTCGACCTGCGCGGCCTGCAGCCGGCGCTCGGCGGCGTTCTCCAGCGTGGCCAGCCGCATCATCGCGTGGTCGAAGTTGACGATCGCCCACATGATGAGCCCGTAGAACACCAGTGCGGCGACGCCGACCTGCAGCGAGATCAGCATCAGCGCGATGATCGGGCCGACCACGTTGACGAGGTTCTGCAGGTAGATGAACTGACTTTGCGCGAACCCGTACAGGGCACCGGTGCTCTGGTTGACTCGGTGGAT
>CAYGZN010000173.1:0-6857 GCA_964354355.1 uncultured Burkholderiaceae bacterium
GGCGCGTGGGCGAGTTGCTCGACGTGCCGCTGGTGCCGGGCACACAGCCGGTGGCAGCCTGATCAGGCGCGCATTGCGCGCCGAGGACCACGCATCCGAGGGCGGCCGAAACCCGCGACCGGTTGTCTGGATGGCTGGCGGCGTGAGGCGATCGCGTCGATACCCTGCGATCACTCGGCAGACGCAAGAGACGGCCCCGCCAGGGGCCGTCGAGCAGCAGTTGCTTGGGGTGGCTGAGGGGACTCGAACCCCCGACAACCGGAATCACAATCCGGGACTCTACCAACTGAGCTACAGCCACCGCCGAGCCGACGCAGTCGCAACGACTGCGCCGGACAACTGGCCTGCCCGACAGGACTCGAACCTGTGACCCTCGGCTTAGAAGGCCGATGCTCTATCCACTGAGCTACGGGCAGAGATCCGTCGAGCGGTTTTCCAGGCACCCGGAGTTTACACCAGGCACCCGGACACCCGTCTGTCTACATCCCCTTGGTGATGTCGACCCTGCGCGCGGCGCGATCCTCGGTGCTGCCGGTGACGAACGCAGGCGGCTTCATGCCGATGCTCGCCTCGGGCAGGCCGGCCGCGATCAACGCATCCTTGACCGCTTTGGCCCGGTCCTTGGCGAGTTCCTCGTTCTTGGCGGGGTCGCCCGTCTTGTCGGTGT
The DNA here is from genome assembly GCA_964354355.1 of uncultured Burkholderiaceae bacterium. Classification (GTDB taxonomy): domain Bacteria; phylum Pseudomonadota; class Gammaproteobacteria; order Burkholderiales; family Burkholderiaceae_E; genus CAYGZN01. The sequence goes on from CAYGZN010000173.1 coordinate 668, forward strand.
AGCCGGTCAGGTCCGCCTTGGCGCCCTCGGACTTGAGCAGCGCGGCCGCCGCCGCGATGGCCTTGACCCCTTCCTCGCCGATCGCTGCCGATCCCGTCTCGAAGTACACCGACGCAGGCAGCGCCATCGCAGCGGGCGCGGCGGCGGTCGCCGGGGCGGGCGCCGGAGCAGCAGCCGGTGCGGGCGCCGGGGCTGGCGCAGGTGCCGGGGCGGTGGCCGCAGGCGGTGCCTTCATTTCGGGAGCGGGCGCCTTGGACGGCTGCATCCACTGCCAGATCAGATAGACCGCCGCCAGGCCGATCAGCCACGGCAACCAGCGGCGCAGGCCCGACGGACCGGCCGCAGCAGCCGCGCCAGCCGCGCCGGCGGCAGTGCCCGCGGCACGCGCCGCGGCGCCGGTGGCAGCCCCGGCGGCTGCGGTCGCCGTGCCGGCGGCCGCGCTCAGCGACGCCGGCAGCGAGCCCAGCATGCTCGAGAGGCTCCCGAAGCCCAGCGCACCCGTGATTCGCGAATCCAGGTTCGACTTCTCCAGGAAGCCCTTCTGGCCGAGCAGCAGGTTGGCCAGACCACCGGCGTCCAGGCCCTGGTCCCCGACGAGCTTCTTGACCGTGCCCAGCAGCAGCGGCGTGGCGATGCCGAGCAGGCTGGTCACCGAAGACGGCTTGATGCCCGCCACCGAAGCCAGCGCACTGGTCAGCCCGCCGACCTTGTCGCCGCCCAGCAGGCTGCCCAGCAGGCTCGCGCCCGTGGACATCAGCGAGGTCGTGTTCGCCCCGCCCGAGAGCATCCCGGCCAGATTGCCCATGATCCCGCTGTCGACGTTGGCGCCGCTGATCAGGCCCAACAGGTCCTTGGCGCCCTGCGGGCTGGCCGCCTTCTGCATCATGCCGCCCATCAGCGCCGGCAGCATCGAGCCGACCGCGGACTCGACGCCGCCCTGGCTCTCGCCGAGCATCTTGCTCGCGTAGCCGATCAGTTCCTGTCCGGCGCCGCCGGAAAGCATCTCGAGAATGTTTGCTGCCATGAGTGTTCTCCCGCCCTGGGGCGATGAAGGATGATCAGAGTGCCCGCCGGGGTCGCGCCACGGCGCGATTCGGAATCTCGCTTGGCCACGGCCTGCAGCGACGGGCGCCAGAGTCTACGCTCGACCGGGACTGGCGGCAATCCTGGAACTCATGGCCCGGATCTCATAGCCGTGACCGCTGGCGACCCTCGGCAGCGCGCCGATCAGTCCAGCGGCCGGCTGCCCTCGATCGGCGTGCCCTCGACGGTGATCCGGTGCATCAGTCGGCGCGCACCGTGATAGTCGTTCACCGCGTAGTGCCAGGTCGCACGGTTGTCCCAGAATGCAATCGAGCCCTCGGCCCACTGGAACCGGCAGCTGAACTCGGGGCGACCTGCGTGCTGGTAGAGGAACTGCAGCAGCGGCGCGCTCTCCGCTTCGGTCCAACCCTCGAAGCGGGTCGTGAACGCGGGGTTCACGAACAGCACCGGGCGGCCGGAATCGGGGTGGCGGATCACCACCGGATGGACCACGTCCTGCGTGGCCTGCGCCGCGTTGCCGATGCGACCGGCCAGGTCTGCGTTCTTCGCGTAGCCGACGTCGGCCCCGAACACGTGGCGGCTCGAATGCACGGCCCGCAGCGAGCGCAGCGTCCGCTTCAGGCCCTCGGACAGCGCCTCGTACGCGTGCGCCATGCTGGCGAACAGCGTGTCGCCGCCCTGGCTCGGCACGTCCCGCGCCAGCAGGATCGAGCCCATCGCGGGCACCAGGTCGTAGCTGTGGTCGGTGTGCCAGTCGCCACCGATGTTGCTGACCTGATTCGGCTCCTTGCGGACTTCGGCGATTTCGGGGTGCTCACGGACCGCCGCGAAGAATCGGTTGACGTTGATCGACGCCCAGCGGCGCGCGAACGCGATGTGCTGCGCGGGCGAAATCCTCTGGTTGCGGAAGAAGATCACGCCGTGGTCGCGAAGCGCCGCGCGCATCACCGACAGGTCGGCGTCCGACAGCGGCCGTGACAGGTCGACGCCCTCGATCAGCGCGCCGACGGCGGGGGCATAGGGCGACACTCGAATCGACGCTTCGGCCATCGTGGTTCTCCTGGAAACCCGGTATTCAGATCCGGTAGACCCGGGACGCGGTGCCCGCGAACAGGCTCGACTTCTCAGTCTGGCTGAACCCGGCTGCGATCCGCTTGAATGCGTTCCACAGCACCGCGTAACTGCACGTGGCCTGGTCGACCGGGAAGTTGCTCTCGAACATGCAGCGGTCCGCCCCGAATGCCTCGATGCAGGTCTCGACGTACGGACGCCACGCGGCGGCGAGTTGCTGCGAGTCCGGCGGCTGCGCGGCCACGTCGAAGCCGAAACCGCACAGCCGCATCCCCAGCCCGCCCAGCTTGGCGACCACGTTGGGACACGCCGCCAGCTGCCGGATCGACGCGCGCCACTGCGCAAAGACCTCGTCGCGACGGCCCGCATAGCCACCGATGCCCAACGGCCCCCCGACGTGGTCAAGCACGATCGTCGTGCCGGGGAAGTCGCGGGCCAGCGCGAGCAGTTCGGGCAACTGCGGGTGATAGAGCCACGCGTCGAAACTCAGGCCGCGGCGCGCCAGGCGGGCGAATCCGTCGCGAAATGCCGCGTCGCCCAGCAGCCCGGCCGGTGGCCGCGCGCCCTGTCGTGCAAAGGCCGGATCCGCATCGGTGGCCGCGCCGTGACGAATGCCGCGAAACCGCGTGGGCGCGGCGGCCACGTGCGCATCGAGCACCTCATCCACCCCGGCACCGAGCGTCAGGTCCGCAAAGCCGACGATCGCTGCGCACACGCGCGCCGAGCCGTAGCGGCCGGTCGCGCTGAGCGCCGCCACGCCTTCCACGTACTCGGTTTCGCCGACCGGTCGCAGCGCGGGCGGCCCGTCGGCGCGGTAATGCTCGCCGCACTGCAGGTAGACGGTCGCGCGCACCGCGTGCCCGCACGAAAGGTCTTCGAGCAGGTCGTCGAACCGATAGCGCCACTGCGGCCGGTCGAACAGATGGTGGTGCGCGTCGACGATCGCGAGGTCGGGCTCCAGCACGGGCTCGCGCCGCTGCGCCAGCCACTGCCGGTCGGCGGGCGGGTGAAACGGCCTTGGATCGGGAGCGCCGGCGGAGCTCATGTCATTTCACCATGCCCAAGCGCTCCATCGTCGCACGCTCGGCCGCGAAGGTGTCCTGGGCGAACTTCGTGTAGGCGGCCGTGTCCAGGTAGATCACCGGCTGGTCGTACCGCTCGAGCACCGACAGCACCGCGGGGTCGTCCAGCGTCTTCCTGAACGCGTCGTGCAGCGTCTTCACGACGGCGGGGTCCATGTTCTTCGGGCCGCACACGCCGAACGGCGAGTCCGACACCGTCTGGTAGCCGAGCTCCTCGAGCGTGGGCACCGACGACCAGCGCTTGGTGCGCTTGCTGCCATAGGTCGCCAGCAGCCGCAGCCGTCCGGAGTCGACGTGCGGCCCCCATCCCGTCGAATCGCTGTGGCCCATGATGTGCCCGCCCAGCAGCGCCTGCATGCCTTCGGACACGCCCTTGAAGGGCACGTGCTGCATCGTGATGCCCGCCTTCGACGAGAACTCCTCGACCACCAGGTGCGGACTGGTGCCGACGCCGGGCGAGCCGTAGGTGAACTTGCCGGGGTTCGCCTTGGCATAGGCGACCAGATCCTTCACGCTGGTGATCGGCGAGTCGGCAGGCACGACCAGGCCGAACGTGTAGCCTGTCAGGCACGCGATCCAGGTGAAGTCCTTGAGCACGTCGAACTGCACCTTCTGCATGTGCGGGATGCGAAAGACGCTCTGTGGCAACTGCGCCAGCGTGTAGCCGTCGGGCTTCGCGTTGACCAGCTCGACTGCGCCCAGCGTGCCGCCGGCACCGGGCTTGTTCTCGATCAGCACGTTCTGGCCCAGTGTCCGGCCGGCGCTCTCGGCCAGCGCGCGCATCACGATGTCGGTGGTGCCGCCCGCGGTCCACGGACAGATGTAGCGGATCGGGCGCGACGGGAAGCCCTGCGCGCGGGCGGCGCCGGGCAGCAGCGCCGCGCCGGGAAACAGCGCGGCGCTCGCGGCGGCGGCCGAGGCGCCCAGGAAAGTGCGACGATGGGTCATTGTGGGTGTCTCCCCCTGTCTCGAGCCAGACGCCTGTGCGGCGAACTGTCTGTGAGTCTGCCAGAGGTCGGGGCCGACAGGAAATCCACCCGAACGAATGGCGCGGGCGGGCCTGTAGACTCCGACCGTCATGCGCATCGAACACCTCCGCCAGAGACTGCGCGAACTCGGCGCCAAGCCCTGCCACGAAAGCCGCGTGCTGCAGCGCTGGGCGCTGGGGTTGACCCAGTACGGCGAGCCGCGCCGGCCCGGCGACTTCCTGCCGCGCGGCCTGCGCGACGCGCTGCCCGGGCTGGTCGCCGACCTCGATCGGCTGGCACGGCTGCGCGCCGCGTTTGCGGCCAAGGACGGCGCGCAGCGCCTGCTGGTCGAACTGGGCGACGGTCAGTCGGTGGAAAGCGTGCTGCTGCCGCGCCGCGGGCTGTGCGTGTCCACGCAGGTCGGCTGCGCGGTCGGCTGCCTGTTCTGCATGACGGGCCGCAGCGGCCTGCTGCGCCAGCTGGGCAGCGCCGAGATCGTGGCGCAGGTCGCCCTGGGCCGTGCCCGCGCGGCGGTCGACAAGGTCGTCTTCATGGGGATGGGCGAGCCGGCGCACAACCTGGACAACGTGCTCGAGGCCATCGAGCTGCTCGGCACCGCGGGCGCGATCGGTCACAAGAACCTGGTGTTCTCCACGGTCGGCGACCGGCGCGTGTTCGAGCGCCTGCCGATGGGCCGGGTCAAGCCTGCGCTCGCGATCTCGCTGCACTCGACCGACGCCGCGCTGCGCGCCCGGCTGCTGCCACACGCACCGCGCATCGACCCGTTCGAGCTGGCCGAGCTCGGTGAAGCCTACGCGCGGGCCACCGGCTATCCGATCCAGTACCAGTGGACGCTGCTCGAAGGCGTCAACGACACCGACGCCGAAGTGGAGCGCATCGCCGCCCTACTGGCCGGCAAGTACGCGGTGATGAACATGATTCCCTACAACACCGTGCCGGGGTGCGACTTCAGGCGACCCTCATGGGAGCACGCCGCGGCCATCGCGCGCACGCTGCACCGGCGCGGCATCCTGACCAAGCTGCGTCGTTCGGCCGGGCAGGACGTCGACGGCGGCTGCGGACAGCTGCGTGCGCGCGCGATCGACGATGCGATGCGCATCGTGCCCGCGCGTGCGCACACCGCCGCGGGTGGCCCGCCGCTGCACGCCGTCTAGAAGAAGCCCGCGTTCAGCCATTCGGCCGCGAGCGCCGGCTTGTCGCTGCCGTCGATCTCGACCGTCACGTCCCAGGTCGCCGTCCAGCGCTTGCCGGGCTGCACGTCGAAGTCCTTCAGCCGGAAATGGCCGCGAACCCGCGACCCGGTGCGCACCGGCGCCACGAAGCGCAGCCGGTTGAACCCGTAGTTGACCCCCGACTTCGTGCCCTCGACCATCGGGCAGACCTGGTAGGCCATCTGCGACAGCAGCGACAGCGTGAGGAACCCGTGCGCGATCGTCCCGCCATACGGAGTCTCGCGCGCCGCACGCGCGGGGTCGACGTGGATGAAGTACCGGTCGTCGGTCAGGTCGGCAAACGCGTCGACGCGCGGCTGGTCGAGCAGCATCCACTGCGACACGCCGAAGTCGGCGCCGACGCGCTCGCGCATTCGCTCGGGCGTTTCACGGGAGTTGGTGTTGGGTCCGTCCATCCGGTTTCCTCGGTTGTCGCACGGGCCGGCGAACACGGACATGCGCGCGCCGATCGTGCGCGAGTGTAGCGCCGCGTGGGTTGGGCGGTCCATGCCGGGCGGATGCGTTGTCGCGGTGCGCTGCCGAACTCGATCGACTGCGCCGGGCGGTTCGAGCGGAACCGTTCGAGCGACGCTTTCGAGCGGCTGCTGCAGGTGGACAGGCTTCTGTCCTGGAACTTCACGACCCACATCGGCGGGCTGCCGCCGTCGGTCCGCGCCCCGAACGCGAACAGTGTGCGTCGTCAGGCTCGTCGGGGCGATGGTCGGGGCGAGAAGATTCGAACTTCCGCCCCCCTGATCCCAAATCAGGTGCGCTACCAGGCTGCGCTACGCCC
>CAYGZN010000174.1:0-6836 GCA_964354355.1 uncultured Burkholderiaceae bacterium
ATGTCGGACATCGTCGCCATCGGTGAACCCCTGTTCGAGTTCGCCCACGTGCCAGGCACCGACCACTACCAGCAGGGGTTCGGGGGCGACACGTCCAACTTCGCGTGTGCCGCGGCGCGCGCGGGCGCGCGGGTCGCGTACCTGACGCGCCTGGGCGACGACGAGTTCGGCCGCCAGTTCGTCGAGTTGTGGCGCCGCGAGGGCATCGACTGCTCGGGTGTCGAGGTCGACCCCGACGCGCCGACCGGCGCCTACTTCATCACGCAGGGCACCGGCGGCCACACGTTCACCTACCGCCGCGCCGGTTCGGCGGCCAGCCGCATGCACCTGACCGAGGGCTTTCGCGCCGTCCTCGCGCGCGCCCGGTACCTGCACGTGTCGGGCATCTCGCAGGCCATCGGCACCTCGGCGTGCGACACGGTGTTCGACGCCATCGACTACGTGCGCGCCGGCGGCGGCCGCGTGAGCTTCGACCTCAACTTCCGGCCGCGCCTGTGGCCGGCGGCCCGCGCGCGGGCGATCGCCCTGGCGACGCTCGCGCACACCGACCTGTTCCTGCCGAGCCTGGACGAGGCCGAAGCCCTGTTCGGCATCGACGAGCCCCGCGCGCTGATCGAATGGGCCCACGCGCGCGGCGCGCGCCAGGTGGCCGTGAAGATGGGTGCGCGCGGCGCAGTGGTGTCCGACGGCCGCACGATCGTCGCGGTGCCCGGGCGACCCGTCGAGGTGGTCGATGCGACCGGCGCCGGCGACTGCTTCGCGGGCGTGCTGGTGGCGCGGCTCGCCGCCGAGGAGCCGCTGGCGCAGGCCGCGCGCGCGGCCTGCATCGCCGCGGCGCTCAGCACCACCGGCCGCGGCGCGGTGGCCCCGCTGCCGCGCTGGGCGCAGATCGCGGCACTGCTGCGCGCCGACGACGACGCGGCACCGATTGCGCGCTGAGTCGCCGGCGCGCCGATTCAGGATGCAGGCCGTCGCGCTTCAGATCGCCGGCGTCGCGCCTGCGGTCGCGGGCGACGCGCGTCAGATCACCGACGTCGCGCAGCCGTCCATCGGGATGACGGCGCCCGACACGTAGCTGGCCCGCGCCGACGCCAGGAACAGCGCAACCTGCGCGATCTCCTCGGGCTCGGCCATCCGGCCCATCGGGATGCGCGCGATCTCGTCGGCGAGCACCGCCTCGAGGGTGCGGCCGCTGGCGCGCGCCGCGGCGTTCAGCCCCTCCTGCACGCGCCCGGTTCGGGTCATTCCGGGGTTGATCGCGTTGACGCGCACACCGCGGCCGGCGTACGCGCGGGCGTAGCCGACGGTGGCCAGCATCAGCGCGGCGTTGGCCGCGCCGCCGGGAATGTGCGTGATTCCCGCGTGCCGGCCACCCTGCCCGACGATGTTCACGACCGCGCCCCGGCCGCGCGCGGCCATGCGGCGCACGACGGGCTCGAGCACGTGCACGGTGCTGAAGTACTTGGCGTCCATGCCCTGCCTGAACGCGGCGGCGCCGAGCTCGTCCGGCGCGAACCGCCGCGCGGCCCCGGCGGAATTGACCAGCACGTCGATCGGCCCGAGCGCCGACTCGACCGCTTCGACCGCGCGGGCCGCCGCGTCGGCGTCGCCGACGTCGGCCTCGAACACGCTCATCGTCGCACCCGCCGCCTGCAGCGCCTGCAATGCTGCGGCCAGGTTCTGCGCCGATCGCGACACACCGGCCACGCGCGCCCCGGCCGCGGCGAACGCCTGTGCGCAGGCCAGCCCGATGCCCTTGCTGGCACCGGTCACCAGCACCACCCGCCCGTCGAATTCCCGTTCCATGATCCACCTCCTTGTTTCGCTGCGCGCCGGCGACGCGGATCGCCGCCGGGTTTTTCGGCACAATGCCACGACTGGGCCGACGCGGTCCGAAACACGAGGCGCAACGGGGGACATGGCGATTCGCGGCGAGGCGATGGCGGAACCAGCGGCGCGCGGGCGGGCGGTGGGCGCGCCGGCCGGAACTTCGGCAGGTGCATCGCCGCACGCGGCTGCGACGCAGGGCGGCGGGCTGCTCGACGGCATCCGGGTCGTGGACATGACCGGAGTCGTCTTCGGGCCGGTGGCCACGCAGATGCTGGCCGACTACGGCGCCGACGTGATCAAGGTCGAGCCCCCGCTGGGCGACACGGTCCGCAACGCCGGGGTCGCGCGGCATCGCGGCATGGGCGCGATCTTCCTGAACCTGAACCGCGGCAAACGATCGATCGCGCTGGATCTGGCCAAGCCCGCGGCGCGCGAGGTGCTGCGCCGCCTGCTGGCCGGCGCCGACCTGTTCGTGCACAACGTGCGGCGCGAGCCGATCGCACGGCTGGGCTTCGCGCCCGCCGACGTGCTGGCGCTGAACCCCTCGATCCTGTACTGCTGGGCCACCGGCTTCCACGCCGACAGCACGCTGGCGCGGGAGCCTGCGATCGACGACTCGATCCAGGCCGCCGCGGGGCTCGCCGACCTGAACCGCGGCGCAGACGGCGTGCCGCGCTTCGTTCCGGCGCTGATCGCCGACAAGACCGCCGGCTACGCGCTGGCCAGCGCGATGCTGGCCGCGCTGGTGCGCAGGCTGCGCACCGGGCGCGGCGGCGTCGTCGACGTGCCGATGTACGACACGATTGCCAGCTTCCTGCTGATCGAGCACCTGCAGGGGCACACGTTCGAGCCAGCGACCGGCAAGGCCGGCTACCTGCGTGTGGCCGGCGACGGGCGACGGCTGTACCGCGCGCGCGACGGCTGGCTGACGATGACGCCGTACACGCTGCAGCAGTGGCGTGCATTCTTCGAAGCGATCGGCCGCCCCGACATGCTCGAGGACCGCCGCGTCACCGATCCCGTCGAGCGCAACCGCAGCATCCAGCAGCTCTACGACATGGTCGAGGCGGCTGCACCGCAACGCACCGTCGACGAGTGGATCGCCCTGGCCCGCGCCTGGGGCATCCCCGCGTTTCGCATCGCCGACATGGACGCGGTGGCACGCGACCCGGCGCTGGCAGCCAGCGGCGCGATCGCGCAGGTCGAGCACCCGAGCGAGGGCGCGGTCCGCATGCTGGCAGCCCCCGGCTTCTTCGACGGCGCGCCCGCCCGCGCGTCGGGCCCGGCGCCGCTGCTGGGCCAGCACACGGTCGAGGTGCTGCGCGGCCTCGGCTACGACGACCGCCAGATCGACGCGCTGCTCGCGCAGCAGGCGGCCATCGCCCCGATTTCCCCCACCAGGAACCCACCAGCATGAACGACCTGAAGATCGACCAGCGCGGCCACGCGCTGTGGCTGACCATCGACCGGCCGGAGCGACGCAACGCGATCAGCGCCGGCGTCGTCGAGGGCCTGCGCGCCGGCATCGCCCAGGCCCACGCCGACCCGCAGGTTCGGGCGATCGTGATCACCGGCGCCGGCGACAAGGCGTTCTGCGCCGGCGCCGACCTGGCCAAGGGCTCGGGCTCGTTCCAGTACGACCCGTCGCGCCCGCACCTCGACTACGCCGACCTGCTGCGCTTCGCGTGGACCTCGACGGTGCCGATGATCGCGCGCATCAACGGCCACTGCCTGGCCGGCGGCATGGGGCTGTTCGCGATGTGCGACATGGCGGTCGCCGCCGAGCACGCGAACTTCGGGCTGCCCGAGGTCAAGATCGGCGTCTTCCCCGCGCAGGTGCTGTCGGTGCTGCAGCACCTGGCCGGGCCGCGGCACATCGCCGAGATGTGTATCACCGGCGAGCCGATCGACGCGCGCCGCGCCGAGCAGATCGGGCTCGTCAACTACGTGGTGCCGGCCGCGCAGCTCGACGAGAAGGTCGACTGGCTGGTGTCGCGCGTGATCGACAAGTCGCCCACGGCGATCCGACGCGGCAAGGCGATGCTGCGCGCGGCCGCCGACATGACCTTCGAGCAGTCGATCTCGTACCTGGAGTCGCAGATCATGACGCTGGCGCTGACCGAGGACGCCAGGGAAGGCCGCGCGTCGTTCGTCGAGAAGCGCGCGCCGAACTGGAGCGGACGATGAACATGAACGCAATCAACATGAACGCGATGAACGTGCAGACGATCGGCCTGCGGGCGACGACACGGGGGCCGCAATGAAGCACGAGTGGCCGACGCAACGGCGGGCCGTTCCCGCATCGGATCCCGCGGACCCCGCACGCCGCGACGCGAATCGTTCGATCGCGGCGGCGTTGACCGGCGCATGGCTGGCCCCGATGGCGAGCCTGGCCGCGGTGGCGAGCCTGGCCCCGCGCGCAGCGCGCGCCCAGGACACTTGGCCGTCGCGCCCGATCCGGCTGGTCGTGGCCTTCGCCACCGGCAGCGGCAATGACCTGATCGCGAGGCTGCTGGCGCCGCGCATGGGCGAGGCGCTCGGCCAGACGATCATCGTGGAGAACCGCGCGGGCGCGGGCGGCATGATCGGCACCGACGCGGTCGCCAAAGCCGCCCCCGACGGCTACACGATCGGCCTGGGCACGAGTTCGCAGCTGGTGATGAACCCGGCGCTGTACCGGACGATGCCCTTCGACATCGATCGCGACCTGACGATGATCGGCCTGATCTCGCGCACGCCGATGGTCCTGGTCGGCAAGAAGGACGGCCCGGCGGACCTGAAGGCGCTGATCGCGCTGGCCAAGGCCAATCCCGGCAAGCTCAGCTACGGCTCGGGCGGCAACGGCTCGATCAGCCACATCGTCGGCGAGACCTTCAAGCAGGCGGCCGGCGTCGACCTGCTGCACGTGCCGTACAAGGGAAACGGCCCGGCGATGCAGGACCTGATGGCGGGCAGCATCGACCTGGTGTTCGACGGCTTCTCCACGTCGGGCCCTCCGCACAAGGCCGGCACGCTGCGCGTGCTGGCGGTCAGCGGCCAGCGCAACCCGCTGTACCCCGACGTGCCGACCTTCGCCGAGATGGCCGTGACCGACTACGAGGCCTACACGTGGAACTGCCTGATCGCGCCGAAGGCCACGCCGCGCCCGATCGTCGAGCGGCTCAACCGCGAGCTGAACCGCGCGCTCGCCGACCCCGAGATCCGCAAGCGCCTGGAGACGCTGGGCGCCGAGAACCTGGTGGGCTCCACGCCCGAGTCGGCCGAGGCGTTCGGCGCCGCCCAGCGCGCCCGCTGGATCCCGGCAGTGCGCGCGATGGGGGTCAAGATCGACTGAACGGCGCCCCGGACCGGACGGCGCGCCGGACCGCTCAGGCGTCGAACATGATCACGTTGCGCGACACGCCGCCGCGCGCCAGCGCGGCGAATCCCTCGTTGATCTGTCCGAGCTTCAGGCGCCCCGAGATCATCTCGTCCAGGTGCAGCCGGCCCTGCAGGTAGAAGTCGATCAGCCGCGGCATGTCGACGCGGAAGCGGTTGGACCCCATCATGCAGCCCTGGATGCGGCGCTCGCGCAGGAAGTCGACGCCGTGCAGTTCGATCTTGGTGCCGACCGGAATCATCCCGATGATGGTCGCCGTGCCGCCCGAGCGCAGCATCGAGAAGCTCTGCTCGGTGGTCGGCTTCAGGCCGATGCACTCGAACGAGTAGTGCACGCCGCCGCCGGTCAGCTCCTGCACCTGCTTGACCGTGTCGCCGGCCGACGGGTCCACCGTGTCGGTTGCGCCGAACTTCTTCGCCAGCTCGAGCTTGGCCGGGTCCTTGTCGATGGCGATGACCCGGCCCGCGCCGGCCAGCTGCGCCGCGTTGACCGTGGACAGCCCGATCCCGCCGCAGCCGATGACCGCCACCGTGCTGCCCGGCTCGACCTTGGCGGTATGCACGACCGCGCCGTAGCCGGTGACCACGCCGCAGCCGATCAGCGCGGCCAGGTCCATCGGCATGTCCTCGCGGACCTTCACCAGCGCGTGCTCGTGCGTGACGATCTGTTCGGCGAACGACGACAGGTTCAGGAACTGGTTCAAATGCTCGCCCTTCCAGCGCAGCCGGCGCGCCTTGCCCGGCGGCATCTTGACCTCGGGCGTCTGGCAGATCGACATGTGGCCAGTCAGGCAGAACTCGCAGTGGCCGCAGAACAGCGACAGGCACGAGATCACGTGGTCACCCGGCTTCAGGTACGTGACGTCGGCGCCGACCGCCTCGACGATGCCCGACGATTCGTGCCCGAGCACGACCGGCAGCGGCGTCGGGTACTTGCCTTCGATGAAGTGCAGGTCGCTGTGGCACAGCCCCGCGACCGCGGTGCGGATCAGCACCTCGCGCCCCTTCGGCTTCTCGATCTCGATGTCCTCGATCGTCATCGGCTGGTTCGGGGCGTGCAGGACGGCTGCTTTCATCGGGGTCTCCTCGTCGGGGTGTCTGGGTAGGGCGCGTCTGGTTAGGGCGTGTCGGGGTGAGGTGCCTGTCTGGGCAAGGTGCGTCAGCGGGCGAGCGCCGCGGCCTCGGCCGCGCAGTCGCGCCCGGGCGTCGCGCCCCGGGTGCGCGCCGCCGCAACCTCTTCCCGCGCCCGGGCCACCTGGGCCGTGAACGTCGGGTCGGTCTGCAGACGAGCCACCGCCGCCGCGCCCATCACGCGGCCTGCGACGACGTCGCTCTGCCAGTGCACGCCGCAGATCACGCGGCTCTGGCCGAACGCGTAGCCGCGCGCCAGCAGCGCGTCGGTCCGCTCCGGCGAGACCTCGGTCAGGACCAGCGCCCAGGCCCACCCGATCGAGGCGTGCCCGGACGGATACGAGCCGTCCTTGGTCAGAGCGGGTTCCTCGGCCGGCGTGCAGGTGCTCTCCTTGAGTGCGACGAACGGCCGCGTGCGCTGGTAGTGGTCCTTCGCGGCGTAGGTTGCCAGGCCCGCATCGGTCAGGGAACGGCGCAGCAGCATGTTCAGGTTCGGC
>CAYGZN010000175.1:0-6818 GCA_964354355.1 uncultured Burkholderiaceae bacterium
CGTGGCGCCTGGGCCAGCAGCATGCCGATCGCCAGCCACTGCTTGGCGCCGTGCGACAGGCCCCCGGCGGGCTGATCGGCCTCGGCCTCCAGGTGGATGTCGGCAAGCACGTCGGTGAGTTCGGGAAGGGCACGGCCGCGCCCGCTGGCCGCGCGCGCCACGCCCAGGTTTTCGCGCACGGTCAGGTCCTCGAAGATGCTGGGGACCTGGAACTTGCGGGCGACGCCCAGCCGCGCGATCGCGTCGGGTCTGCGCCCGAGCAGGCTGACGCCGTCGAGTTCGACCTCGCCGCCCGATGGCGCCACCTGGCCCGTGACGACGTTCAGCAGCGTGGTCTTGCCGCAACCGTTGGGCCCGATCACGCAGGCGAGCTCGCCTGCGGCCACCTCCAGGCTCATGTCGTCCAGTGCGCGCACGCCGCCGAACTGGCGCGACACCCCGCGGACCTGGAGCAAGCGCTGCGCCTCCGCCGATCCGCGCCCGGCCGTCCTCGCCCCGCTATTTCTTCGCGCAGCCGGCCTGCGGCGCCAGCTGGCCCATCGCCTGCACGACGGACAGTCCGGCGCCTTCGGTCTTGGCCAGGTACATGTTCATCGTGACGTGGTGGTCGGCCTTGCCGATCGATAGCTTGCCGGTCGGGGTGTCGATGCTCAGGCCTTCCAGGCCGTTGACGAGCGCTTCGCGATCGATCTTGCCGGCCTTCTTCAACGCGGCCTCGATCGCCTTGAGCGCGTTGTAGTGCGTCATCACGTAGTGGCTGATCGGCACGTCGTTGCCGGCCGACTTGCGCACCTTGCCGACGAACTCCTGCACCTTGGGGTCGGCGAGCGATGCGGCGAACGGCACCGTGACCCACATGTTCTGGCCCTTGCCCGGGCCGAACGCGCCGAGGTAGGTCTCGGCGAAGCCCAGGAAGCCCACCGTGACGTCGTTCATCAGGCCGAAGTCCTCGGCCTGCTTGATGAACGTGATGCCGTCGGCACCCGGCAGCGCCTTGAGCAGCACCTTGGCGCCGCTGTCCTTGATCCGCCGGATGATCGGGGTGAACTCCTTGGTTCCGAACGGCACGAACTCCTTGCCGACGACCTTGCCGCCGCTGGCCTTGATCAGGGCCTCGGCCTGCTCGAACATCTTCTGCGGCCACACGTAGTCGGCGCCGAACAGGTAGAACGTATTGCCGGCGCGCTTGCTCAGCTCGGGCAGCAGCTTGTCCAGTTCCTGGCTGGGCACGGTGTTGAAGCTGAACAGGTAGCGGTCGCAGCCGCCGCCCTCGTAGTTCGTGGCGTACAGCAGCGGCGTCTTGCCGCGCTTGACCGCTGGCATCATCGCATCACGGTTGCTTGAGGTGATCGGCCCCACGAGCGCCAGCACCTGGTCCTTCTGGATCAGCTGGGTGGTGCGCTCGACCGCGGTCTTGGGGTCGGTCTTGTCGTCCTGGTACAGGATCTCGACCTTGCTGCCCAGGATGCCGCCCGCAGCGTTGATCTCGGCGGCGGCCAGGTCCAGGCCGATCTTGGCCTGGTTGCCGAACAGCTCGAGCCCGCCCGAGAACGGCAGCACCGCGCCGATCTTGATGGGCGCCTTGGCGGCCTGCGCCCGCGCCGCAGCCGGCAGCGTCGAGGACGACGCGAGTGCAGCGCAGGCGCCCAGAAAACGGCGGCGTTCGGTCATGGATTTCTCCCGGGGTGGTCGAGTGGCTGGAAACGTCGGCGCGTCGCCGACGTCGGTGCCGCCAATATTGACTGATGTGCGCACCGATGGGAAGCTGCAGTCATGGCGCCCCACCCGAAGATCGACCCGGAACGCGATGCGCTGCTGGTCATCGACGTGCAGAACGACTTCTGCCCGGGCGGCGCGCTGGCGGTCGCCGCGGGCCACGAGGTGGTCCCCGTGGTCAACCGGCTGTCACGGCGGTTCGGCCACGCGGTGCTCACGCAGGACTGGCACCCCGCGGGTCATCGCTCGTTCGCCAGCAGCCACGCCGGCCAGGCGGCCTACTCCAGCATCCAGCTCGACTACGGCACGCAGACGCTGTGGCCCGACCACTGCGTGCAGGGCACGAACGGGGCGGCCTTTCGGGCGGACCTCGACGTCGCGTGCGCCGAACTGATCATCCGCAAGGGGTTCCGGCCCGCCATCGACTCGTATTCGGCATTCTTCGAGAACGACCGGCGCACCGCCACCGGCCTGACCGGCTACCTGCGCGAGCGGGGTTTCGCCAGGGTGTTCCTGGTCGGCCTGGCCACCGATTTCTGCGTCGCGTACTCGGCGCTCGATGCGCGACGCCAGGGGTTCGAGGCGGTGGTGCTGCTGGATGCGTGCCGCGCGATCGACCTGGAGGGCTCGCTCGATGCGGCACTCGAATCGATGCGGGCGGCGGGCGTCACGCTGGCCACCACGGGCAACGTCGGCTGAGCCGGTCGTCTGCTCGCGCGGGCGACGCCCCGACGCGCCGGCGGCTGCCGCGCCGCACCTCGCGCGGGCCGGGCCGGGGTCCCCCGGTACCGCTCACGACGCCGACTGGGCGCCGGCCTCGATCGGGTACAGCCGCCGGCCGTCGTCCGAGACCCGGTGGCAGGCGACCCTGTGCCCCGGCAGCACTTCGCGCAGCGCCGGCACGTCGGTGCGGCAGCGCGCCTCGGCGAACGGGCAGCGCCCGGCGAAACGGCAGCCCGGCGGCACGTTGATCGGGCTCGGCGGGTCGCCCTGCAGGCGAATGCGCTGGCCGCGGCCGCGGGCCTTGGGGTCGAACGACGGCGCGGCCGACCACAGCGCCAGTGTGTACGGATGCAGCGGGCGCGTGAACAGCTTCTCGCGCTCGGCCTGCTCGACGATCACGCCCAGGTACATCACCGCGATGTCGTCGCACATGTGGCGGATCACGCCCAGGTCGTGCGAGATGAACAGGTAGGTCAGCCCGAGCTCGCGCTGCAGCCGCTGCATCAGGTTCAGGATCTGCGCCTGGATCGCGACGTCCAGCGCCGAGACCGGTTCGTCGCAGACCACCAGGTCCGGGTTGGCGGCCAGCGCGCGGGCCAGCACGATGCGTTGGCGCTGGCCGCCTGAGAACTGGTGCGGAAACAGCATCTGCTGCTCGGGGCGCAGGCCGGTCTGCGCGAACAGCTGCGCGACCCGCGCCGGCCGCTGCGAGGGCTCGCCGGACTCCATCAGGTCGAGCGCCTCGCGTACCGTGTCGCCGGCGCGCTTGCGCGGGTTCAGCGACGCGTACGGATCCTGGAACACCATCTGGAATCGGCGCCGCGCGCGCCGCAGCGCCTCACCCTCGGCCCGGCCGATGTCCTGGCCGTCGAGCGCGATCGTGCCCCCGGTGTGCTTGACGAGGCGCATCACCGCCAGCGCGGTCGTGCTCTTGCCCGAGCCGCTCTCGCCCACGATGCCGAAGGTCCTGCCGCGCTCGATGGCGAAGCTGATGCCGTCGACCGCCTTGACCCAGGCCTTGGGCTTGCCGATCAGCCCGCCCCCGATCGGGAAGTGGACCTGGAGGTCGCGTACCTCGAGCAGGGCGCTCATGGCGACGACCCCTGGCCGGCGGGCCGCGCGGCGTCCGCGTGCAGCCAACACAGCACGCGGCGCCGCCCGCCGTCGAGCTTCGTTTCCTGCGGCAGGCCGACCCGGCACTTGGGCATCGCGTGCCGGCAGCGGTCGGCGAACGCGCAGCCTGCGAGGCGCTCGAGCAGCGACGGAACGGTGCCCGGGATCTCCTCGAGCAGTTCGCCGTGCAGCGCGGTGCGCCGACCCGGGGCGCACGCGATCAGCCCCTGCGTGTACGGGTGCAACGGCTGGTCCAGGACCTCGGCCACCGAGCCCTCCTCGACGATGCGCCCCGCGTACATGACCGCCACGCGGTCGGCCATCTCGGCGATCGCGCCCATGTCGTGGGTGATCAGGATCACCGCCGTGCCGGTGCGCTCGCGCAGGTCCGAGATCAGATCGAAGATCTGGGCCTGCACCGTCACGTCGAGCGCGGTCGTCGGCTCGTCGGCGATCAGCACGCCCGGGTTGCAGGCCAGCGCCATCGCGATCATCACGCGCTGGCGCATGCCGCCCGAGAACTGGTGCGGGTACTCTTCGACACGGCCGCGCGCGGCCGGAATGCCGACCGCCTCGAGCATCTGGACGGCGCGCTCGAGCGCCGCCTTGCGATCGAGCTTCTGGTGCAGCCGCACCGCCTCGGCGATCTGCTCGCCCACGGTGAACACCGGGTTCAGCGAGGTCATCGGCTCCTGGAAGATCATCGACACGCGGTTGCCGCGGACCGCGCGCATCGCCGGCTCATCGAGCCGCATCAGGTCGGTGCCCTCGAACAGCACGCGCCCCGACGTGATCCGCCCGGGCGGGTTCGGGATCAATCGCATGATCGCCAGCGCGGTCATGCTCTTGCCGCAGCCCGACTCGCCGACCAGGCCCATCGTCTCGCCGCGTCGCAGCGCGAAGCTGACCGACTCCAGCACCCGGGCGATGCCCTTGCGGGTCTGGAACTCGACCGACAGGTCCTGCACGTCGAGCAGCGCGTCGCCAGTCGGGGACCGCTCGGGCGGCGCCTCGCTCATCAGGGATCGCTCGGACGGCGCCTCGCTCATCAGGGATCGCTCGGACGGCGCCTCGCTCATCGCTGGTGCAGTTTCGGGTTGAAGGCGTCGTTCAGGCCGTCGCCGACCAGGCTCACGGCGAGCACGGTCAGGAAGATCGCGAAGCCGGGGAAGGTGACGGCCCACCACGCGTCCAGCACGTACTTGCGGTTGGAGCCGATCATCAGGCCCCAGCTCATCACGTTGGGGTCGGACAGGCCCAGGAAGCTCAGGCCGGCCTCGAACAGGATCGCCACGCCGATGATCAGCGTGGCCGACACGATCAGCGGCGGCGCCGCGTTGGGCAGGATCTCGCGCAGCATCAGCCGCAGGTGGCCGGCGCCCAGCGCCCGGCTCGCGTTGACGTACTCCAGCTTGCGCAGCCGCATGAACTCCGCTCGCGCCAGCCGCGCGGTCGACGTCCAGGTGACCATGCCGATGGCGATGATCGCGGTCAGCAGCGACGGATTGAACAGCGTCATCAGCACCATCGCGAACAGCAGCGACGGCAGCACCTGGAACAGCTCGGTCAGGCGCGACAGCGCCTCGTCGACGAAGCCGCCGAAGTAGCCGGCCAGCGAGCCGACCGTCAGACCGATCGTCACGGTGATCGCGGCCGCGGCCAGTCCCACCAGCAGCGTGGCCCGGCCGCCGACCACCATGCCGGCCAGGATGTCGCGGCCGAGATAGTCGGAGCCCAGCGGCAGGGTGCGGTCCTCGAACGGCGGCGTGAACGGTGCGCCGACGATGTCGAAGGCGGGCACGGGATACAGCGTCGGCCCCAGCGCCATCACGGCGATCACGAACACCAGCAGCGCCAGGCCCAGGATCGCCGCCTTGTTGCGCCGGAACACGCGCCACGCCTCGCGTGTGGGCGACAGCACCTCGACGGCCACCGGTTCGCCCGGGGGCAGGCCCGCCGGCCCGGAGGCGGGCGACAGGACGGTGGGCGGGACGCTCATCGGGGTTCGCTCCGTGAACGAGTCAGCGCGCGCGCAGCCTCGGGTCGATCCAGCGGTAGGTCAGGTCGGTGAGCAGGTTGGCGACGATCACCAGCACCGACGAGAAGAACAGCACGCCCAGCAGCGTCGGGTAGTCGCGCCCGAGGATCGAGTCGAACGCCAGCGTGCCCAGCCCCGGCCAGGAGAACACCGTCTCGACCAGCACCGCGCCCGACACGAGGTTGCCGAACTGCAGGCCTGCGATCGTGACGATCGGCATCAGCGCGTTGCGCAGCGCGTGCTTGTAGACGACGAGGCGCTCGGACAGGCCCTTGGCACGTGCGGTGCGGATGTAGTCGGACCCCAGCACCTCGAGCATGCTGGCGCGCGACAGGCGGCTGTACTGCGCCATGTAGACGATGGCCAGCGTGAACGCGGGCAGCACCAGGTGGTGCAGCACGTCGATGGTCGTCACGAACCAGCCGCCGTAGATGCGCACGTCGCGCATGCCCGCGATCGGCATGATCGGGATCACCTTGCCGAACAGGATCACCAGAAGGATCCCGGTCCAGAACGTCGGCATCGCGTAGCCGACCAGCGACAGCACGGTGACCGCGCCGCTGCCCACGCTCTGCGGGCGCCGTGAGGCCCACACGCCTGCCGCGGTGCCGACCACGATCGCGGTCAGCAGCGCGGTGAAGATCAGCAGCACCGTGGCCGGCAGCCGCTGCAGGATCAGCTCGATGACCGGCTTGTTGTACAGGTAGGACTGGCCGAGGTCACCCTGGGCCGCGCGGCCGATGTAGGTCGTGTACTGCTGCAGGATGGGCTTGTCCAGCCCGTAGGTCCTGCGGATCTGGTCCAGCGTCGCCTGGTCGGCGCCCCCCATCTCCCCGGCGATGACCAGCGCCGGGTCGCCGGGGGCCGCGTGGATCAACGTGAAGTTGATCGTCAGCACCGCGAAGATCAGCGCCACCGCATAGGCGAGGCGCTTGGCGACGGTGGTCAGGGCGTGTGGCATCGGCGGCGGATCTCGCGGCGAGTGTAACCGGCTTCGGGTGCGAAGCAATAGCCGCCGAGCGATACGGCAGTTGCTGCAGCGCCCAGGCGCGCTGCGCGCTCGCGAGTCAGCGCTGGCGCCGGATCGTGTCGTACGGCGTCATCGGCGCCCAGATCGACAGCGGCACGTCGACCAGGTCCTTGCGGGCCGCGTAGCCCTGGGCCCACACGTGAGTGAACGCAACCGGCACGTCGGCGACCACGATCCGCTGGAACTCCGCGTACTGGC
>CAYGZN010000176.1:0-6802 GCA_964354355.1 uncultured Burkholderiaceae bacterium
GCTTTCCGCGGGCGAGCCGGTGCAGCCGGGCGAGTGGGGGCTGCTGCAGTGGGCGCTGCGCCGCGACCTGCGGCTGGCGATGCGACGCCGCAGCGACGTGCTGACCGTGCTCGGCTTCTTCGTGCTCGCCTGCTCGATGTTTCCGCTGGCGATCGGGCCGCAGCGCGAGTGGCTGATGCGCATCGGCCCCGGCGTGATCTGGGTGTCGGCGCTGCTGGCCGTGCTGCTGGCCTTGCCCAGGCTGTTCGAGCTGGACCACGGCGACGGCACGCTCGACGCCATGCTGGCCAGCGGCCACCCGCTGCCGATGATCGTCGCCGGCAAGCTGCTCGCGGCGTGGCTCGTGACCGGGCTGCCGTTGATCGTGCTGGCGCCCGTGCTGGCGCTGGCGTTCTCGATGCCCGCCGAGTCGATCGCGCTGCTCGTCGCATCGCTGCTGCTGGGCACGCCGGTGCTGCTCGGGCTGGGTGCGGTCGCCGCCGCGCTGACGCTCGGGCTCAAGGCGGGGCCGACGCTGGTCACGCTGCTGTGCCTGCCGCTGTACGTGCCGGTGCTGGTTTTCGGCGCGGGATCGGTCGAGACGCAGTCGGCCGGACTGTCGCCGGCCGCGCATCTGGCCCTGCTGGGCGCTGGTATGCTCACGGTGTCGCTGCTGGCGCCACTGGTGTCCGCGTACGCGCTTCGCATTTCAGTCGAATGACCCTTGCCGCACCCCGATGAGCCTGTTCCGCTTTGCCGCCCCCCAGACCTTCTATCCGATGGCCGGCCGGATGGTGCCGTGGTTCGCCGCGGCCGCGGTGCTGCTGGGTGCGCTGGGACTGGTGATCGGCTTCGGGATGGCACCGACCGATTTCCAGCAGGGCGAGGTCTATCGCGTGATCTTCATCCACGTGCCTGCCGCGTGGATGGCGATGTTCATCTACGTGGTCATGGCCGTCTACGGACTGCTGACGATCGTCTGGCGTACGCGGCTCTCCGGCATGATGTCGCGCGCGCTCGCGCCCACCGGGGCGCTGATGGCGGCCATCGCGCTGTGGACCGGCGCCGTCTGGGGCAAGCC
The DNA here is from genome assembly GCA_964354355.1 of uncultured Burkholderiaceae bacterium. Taxonomy (GTDB): domain Bacteria; phylum Pseudomonadota; class Gammaproteobacteria; order Burkholderiales; family Burkholderiaceae_E; genus CAYGZN01. Next base: position 1,061 of record CAYGZN010000176.1, read on the forward strand.
GACCTGGGGCGCGTACTGGGTCTGGGATGCGCGCCTGACTTCCACGCTGATCCTGCTGTTCCTGTACCTCGGGTACATGGCGCTGATCGCGGCGATCGAGGATCCGCAGCGCGGCGATCGCGCCGGCGCGCTGCTGCTGCTGGTCGGTGTCGTCAACGTGCCGATCATCTACTTCTCGGTGCGCTGGTGGAACACGCTGCACCAGGGCGCCAGCGTCAGCCTCACGGCCGCCCCGAAGATGGCCGCAACGATGCTGAGCGGCATGCTGGTGATGACCTTCGCCTTCTGGGCCTACTCGATCGCGGCGGCGCTGCACCGTGTACGATCGATCATCATCGAGCGCGAACGCCACACGCGCTGGGTGCGCCTTATGCTCGGGGTGCCGCAATGAACCACTGGACCTACATCGCAATGGCGTACGGATTCACCGCGCTGTGCATCGCGGGCGAGCTCGTCGCGCTGGGCCGCCGGCGCCGTCTGGCCATCGAGCGCGCGCGGCGCGAGCGCGACGTCGAGCCCGACGAGGAGTCGGCGTGAGCGGGTCGCCCGTGCAGCGCGAGCCGATGAGCACGCCCGTCGAGCGTGGGCGGGGGCTCAGCCCGCGTGGCCGGCGCCTGGCCTGGGTCCTCGGCGGCGTCGCGGTGCTCGCCGTCGCCACGGGCCTGGTGCTGTACGCGCTGTCCAGCAACATCGTGTTCTTCTTCTCGCCGTCCCAGGTCGCGGCCAACGAGGCGCCCAAGGGGCGTTCGTTCCGCATCGGCGGCCTGGTCGAGCCCGACAGCGTCAAACGCGAAGGCATCGACGTGCGCTTTCGCGTCACCGACGGCGCCCAGACGATTGCGGTGCTCTACCGCGGCACGCTGCCCGACCTGTTCCGCGAGGGCAAGGGCGTGGTTGCCCAGGGCACGCTCGAGCCCGACGGCGTGTTCAAGGCCTCGGAGGTGCTGGCCAAGCACGACGAGAACTACATGCCGCCCGAGGCGGCCGAGGCGCTGAAGAAGGGGGGCCATCCGATGCACTCGGGATCGGTGAAGCCATGATCGGCGAGCTCGGGCACTTCGCGCTGTGGCTGGCGCTGGGCGTGGCGCTGGTGCAGGCGCTGGCCGCGCTGACCGGCGCAGCACGCAACGACTCGACGTGGATGCGCACCGGTTTCAACGCCGCGAACAGCCAGTTCGCGATGGTCGGCCTGGCCTTCGCCGCGCTGGCCGCGTCGTTCGTCAACAGCGACTTCACGATCGTCAACGTGGCGCTCAATTCCAACAGCAAGCTGCCGGTGCAGTACCGGGTGGCCGCCACCTGGGGTTCGCACGAGGGTTCGCTGCTGATGTGGGCGCTGATGCTCGCCGGCTGGACCGCCGCGGTCAACCGGTTCGGCGCCGCGCTGCCCGCCGTGTTCCGCGCCCGCGTGATCGGCGTGCTCGGACTGGTCGCGGTGGGCTTCCTGGCGTTCATGCTGTTCACGTCCAACCCGTTCCTGCGACAGTTTCCCGGCCCGGCCGACGGGCGCGACCTGAATCCGCTGCTGCAGGACCCCGGGATGGTGATCCACCCGCCGATGCTCTACATGGGCTACGTCGGGTTCTCGGTCGCGTTCGCGTTCGCGATTGCGGCGATGCTGGGCGGGCGCGTCGACGCCGCCTGGACCCGCTGGGCGCGACCCTGGACGACCGCGGCCTGGTGTTTCCTGACGATGGGCATCGCGCTGGGCAGCTGGTGGGCTTATTACGAGCTCGGCTGGGGCGGCTGGTGGTTCTGGGACCCGGTGGAGAATGCGTCGTTCATGCCGTGGCTGGTCGGCACCGCGCTGATCCACTCGCTGATCGTCACCGAGCGGCGGGGCGCGTTCAAGGCCTGGACGCTGCTGCTGGCCGTCGCCGCGTTCAGCCTGTCGCTGATGGGCACGTTCCTGGTGCGTTCGGGCGTGCTGACGTCGGTCCACGCGTTCGCATCGGACCCGACGCGCGGCGTGTTCATCCTGGCGTTCCTGGTCGTCGTCGTCGGCAGCTCGCTGGTGCTGTTCGCGCTGCGCGGACCGGGCGTGACCGGCAACGTCACACCGATCGCGTTCTCCGCCAGCTCGCGCGAGGGCTACCTGCTGGCCAACAACCTGCTGATGGTGACGGCCGCGGGCTCGGTGCTGCTGGGCACGATGTATCCGCTGGTGCTGGACACGATGGGACTGGGCAAGATCTCGGTCGGCCCGCCGTATTTCGAGGCGGTGTTCTTCCCGGTGATGGCGCCGGCGGTGTTCCTGATGGGCATCGGCCCGATCTCGCGCTGGCGCCAGGCGCCGGTGCCGGAACTCGCGCGGCGCCTGAAGTGGGCGTTCGCGGTCGCGGTCGCGGCCACGGTGATCATCGGCGTGACTTCGGGGCGCTTCGCGGGCGCCGGCCCCGCGCTCGGTGCGGTCGCGTTCGCGATCGGCATCTTCCTGGGCATCTGGGTGATCGCAGCCAGCGTCACCGCCTGGTGGGACCGCGCGTCGCAGGTCAAGGCCACCAGCGCGTGGCAGCGCGCGCGGGCGCTGCCCGGCGGGTTCTACGGCATGCTGATCGCGCACGTGGGCGTGGGCGTCTTCTGCATCGGCGTGTCGTGCGTCAAGGCGCTCGAAGTCGAGACCGACATGGCCCTCGCGCCCGGCCAGTCCCTGAAGATCCGCGGCTACGAGATGCGCATGGCCGGCCTGCGCGAGATCAGGGGACCGAACTACCAGGCGATTCAGGGCCGCATCGAAGTGTCACGCGACGGGAAGGCGCAGTTCGTTCTCTTCCCCGAGAAGCGGTTCTACGACACCACCGAAATGGTGATGACCGAGGCAGCGATCGACGCCGGCCTCACGCGCGACGTCTACGTGTCGCTCGGCGAGCGGCTGCCCGACGGCCGCTGGACCGTCAAGGCCTGGGTCAAGCCGTTCATCGACTGGATCTGGGCCGGCTGCTTCCTGATGGCCGTGGGCGGCTTCGTGGCGATGTCCGACCGCCGCTATCGCAGCGCCCGACGCGCAGCGGCGCTGCAGCCGGCGGGCGCACGAGCCCCGGAGGCCGGCTGACGTGCGCTCGCTGAAGTACCTGATCCCGATCGCGGTGTTCACCGTGATCGCGGTCTTCCTGCTGATCGGGCTGAACCGCAACCCGCGCGAGATTCCGTCGCCGTTGATCGGCAAGCCCGCCCCGGTGTTCGAGCTGCCCCAGCTGGACCGACCCGGCGAGACCTTCTCGTCGACGCGCATGAAGGGGCAGGTGTGGCTGCTCAACGTCTTCGCGTCGTGGTGCGTGCCGTGCCTGGTCGAGCACCCGCTGCTGCTGCAGCTGGCGCGCGACAAGGCGGTCCCGCTGATCGGGTTCAACTACAAGGACGACCCGGGCGATTCGCTGGCGTGGCTCGGCAAGCACGGCAACCCGTACCAGCAGGTCGCGGTCGACCGCAAGGGCGCAGTCGGACTCGACTTCGGCGTCTACGGCGTGCCCGAGACGTTCCTGATCGATCGCGACGGGGTGATCCGCTTCAAGCACATCGGACCGCTGACGGCCGAGGTCGTCAGCGGCAAGCTGCTGCCGATGGTTCGGGAGCTGTCGAAGTGACCCTCCGGTTGCATCACGCCGCACCGCGCGGGCTGCGCAGGCGCTTCGTGGCGAGCGTCGCGGCCTGCCTGCTGGCTTGGCTGGCCGCGCTGCCGCTGGCCGGCGTCGTGCGGGCCCAGCCCGCCGCGCCGGATGCCCCGCTGAGCCCCCGCGAGGAGCAGTGGCTGCGCACCGAGCGCTTCCGGCACCTGGCCGGCGAACTGCGATGCCTGGTCTGCCAGAACCAGACGCTGGCCGACTCGAATTCCGGACTGGCCGGCGACCTGCGCAACGAAGTGCTGCGCCAGATGGCCGCCGGGCGCAGCGACGACGAGATCAAGGAGCATCTGGTCGCGCGCTACGGCGAGTTCGTGCTGTATCGACCGGCCTTCTCGGGGCGCAACGTCGCGCTGTGGGCTGGCCCGTTCCTGCTGCTGGCGCTGGGCGCCGGCGTCCTGTGGCGAATGACCCGCCGCCGCGCAGCCCCGCCGGCCGCCTCGCGCCTGTCCGACGCCGACGCGTCGCGGATCGAGCGGCTGCTCGACGGGGAACCGCCACCTCGCTGACCCGGATGGGGACGGGCCGTCAGGGCATCGACGCCCTGACGCGCAGGTCGCCCGGCTGACCTCGGGGAAGCGGGTTCGCGGCGCGTGACCCCGTGCGGACTCAGGTGCGCGCGGACTCAGGTGCGCGCGGACTCAGGTGCGCGCGGGCTCGGGTGCGCGCGGACTCGGGCGCGCATGTGCCTCAAACCAGTCCGCCACCGACCGACGCTCGTCGGCGGACAGGTGCAGCCCCAGCTTGGTTCGCCGCCAGAGCACGTCCTGCGCGTCGCACGCCCACTCGTGCTCCATCAGGTAGGCGAGTTCCGCCTCGTGCAGCCCGGGCGCGACCTCGCGCCCGAGGTCGCCCGCCGCGCGCGCATCGCCCAGCACGCGGCTCACCCGCGTGCCATAGCCCCGAGCCAGCCTGCGCACCGTGACCGGTGGCATCCAGCGCACGCGCGCCGCCAGTTCGGTCGCGAAACGCTCGAAATCGGCGTCGGGCATGTCGCCGCCAGGCAGGTGCGGCGGCCCGCCGCGCCCGCTGCCGGCGGTCCACGCGGGCGCCCGTGCCGCGAGCGGTCCCAGCAGCCGGTCGACCGCCTCCTCGGCCAGCTTGCGATAGGTCGTGATCTTGCCGCCGAACACCGTCAGCAGCGGCGCACCGTCCACATCCAGTTCGACCGAGTAGTCGCGCGTCACCGCGCTGGCGGGCCCCGAGTCGTCGTCCAGAAGCGGGCGCACGCCCGAGTAGCTCCAGACCACGTCGGACGGGCCAACCGGGTGACGGAAGTAGCGGGAGGCGCTCTCGCACAGGTAGGCGGTCTCGTTCTCGTCGATCGCGACCCGCGCCGGGTTGCCGTCGAATTCCACGTCGGTGGTGCCGATCAGCGTGAAGCGGCCCTCGTACGGAATCGCAAAGATGATCCGCTTGTCCGGGTTCTGGAAGATGTACGCGTACGGATGCGAGAACATCGCAGGCACCACGATGTGGCTGCCCTTGACGTGGCGCAGCCGACGCGCGCTGTGCAGGCCGAGCGCGCCCGCCATAAATTCGGCCGCCCACGGACCGGCCGCGTTGACCAGCGCACGCGCGTGGACGGTGGCCGCGCCGGGGCCCTGGCCGGCAGTGTCGGCGCGTCGGTCGGCGCTGGGGCCGGTACGGCGGGAAGCGCCGCGGCCAGCGTCGCTGTCCGCCGCCAGGTCCAGTCGCCACAGTCGGGACGACCCCGAATCGACGCGGACCGCGTGTGCGCAGCGGGTGCGCGTCACGACCGCTGCGCCGCGCTCGTGGGCGTCGAGCGCGTTGAGCACCACCAGCCGCGCGTCGTCGACCCACCCGTCGGAGTACATGAACCCGCGCCCGAAGACCGGCCGCAGCGGCTCGCCCGCCGGGTGACGGCGCAGGTCGACCGCCTGCGAGGCCGGCAGCAGTTCGCGCCTGGCCAGGTGGTCGTACAGGAACAGCCCTGCGCGGATCATCCACTGCGGGCGCATCGACGCGTCGTGGGGCATCACGAATCGCAGCGGCCAGATGATGTGGGGCGCCGCCCGCAGCAGCACCTCGCGCTCCTGCAGCGACTTGCGAACCAGCCCGAACTCGTAGTACTCGAGGTAGCGCAGGCCACCGTGGATCA
>CAYGZN010000177.1:0-6795 GCA_964354355.1 uncultured Burkholderiaceae bacterium
CGGCGCCCGAGCCCTGCTGCTGGACGTCGGCGCGGTCATCACCCGCACCCTGTTCGAGTCGCACCGCGACACCGAGCAGGTGCTGGGCCTGCCGGCCGGCACGCTGACCTGGCTGGGTCCGATCGACCCCGCGACCGACGCGCTGTGGCGCCGGATGCTGGCCGGCGGGATCACCGAGCGCAACTACTGGGAGCAGCGGGCGCAGGAGGTCGGCACGCTGCTGGGCGAGCGCTGGCAGCCGGTGGACCTGTTCCGGCGCGCCCGCCACCCCGAGCCGGACCGCAGCGTGCGGCCCGAGGCCGTCGCCGCGGTCGAGGCCGCCCGCGCGGCAGGCGCGCGCGTCGGCGTGCTGTCCAACGAGCTCGAGCTGTTCCTGGGGCCGGCCTTCGTCGCGGGCGCCACGCTGCTGCAGGCGATGGACGCGGTGATCGACGGCACGCACACGCGGATCCTGAAGCCGGACGCCCGTGCGTACGCGCTTGCGACCGAAGCGCTGGGCGTGCCCGCCGCGGACACGGTGTTCGTCGACGACCAGCCGCGCAACGTCGAGGGCGCGCGGGCCGCCGGGCTGCAGGCGGTGTGGTTCGACGTGCGCGATGCGAGCGGATCGTTCGAAGCGGCGCTGCGCGCGCTCCGCGCCTTGCCGGCCGAGAGTTCGGCGCTAGCACCCACCCATCGAGGCACACCGTGACGTACGACGAGAAGTTCCTGCGCGAGCACAACGCGCATCACCTGTGGCAGCCGATGGCGCACCCGCGCCAGGTCGAAGGCGCGCCGCCCACGATCATCGTGCGCGGTGAGGGCGTGCACGTCTGGGACCTCGACGGCAACCGGCTGGTCGACGGCATGGGCGGGCTGTGGAACGTCAACGTCGGCTACGGCCGGCGTGAGATCCGCGACGCCATCGTTGCGCAGCTCGACGAGCTGCCGTTCTACTCGAGCTTTCGCGGCACCACGCACCCGCGCGCGATCGAGCTGTCCGAGCGGCTGGTGCGCGAGACGGCGACCGAGGGCATGGCCCGCGTGATGTTCGGCAGCAACGGCTCCGACGCGGTCGAGATGGCGCTGCGCGTGGCCCGCCAGTACTGGCGGCTGATGGGCAAGGCCGAGCGGCACAAGTTCATCTCGCTGAAATACGGCTATCACGGCACGCATTTCGGCGGCGCGTCGATCTCGGGCAACACCGGCGTGCGCGGCTACTACGGGCCGCTGCTGTCGGGCTGCTTCCAGATCGACGCGCCGTTCCCGTACCGCAACCCGTTCACCGACGACCCCGCGAAGCTCGGGCGCGCCTGTGCCGACGCGCTGGACCGGGAGATCCGTTTCCAGGACCCGGGCACGGTCGCGGCCTTCGTGGTCGAGCCGGTGCTCGGCTCGGGCGGCGTGATCGTGCCGCCCGACGATTGGCTGGCGCGGGCGCGCGAGGTGTGCGACCGGCACGGCGTGCTGCTGGTCGCCGACGAGATCATCACCGGCTTCGGGCGCGCCGGCCACCTGTTCGGCTGCCGCGGCTACGGCGTGAAGCCCGACCTGATGTGCCTGGCCAAGGGCATCTCGTCGGGCTACGTGCCGCTGGCCGCGACGCTGGTCAACCAGCGCATCGCCGACGCCTTCCTGGCCAGCAGCGGCCCCGAGGGCACGCTGTATTCGGGCTACACCTATTCGGCGCACCCGGTGGCGTGCGCAGCGGCGCTTGCCGCGATCGACATCGTCCACCGCGAGGACCTGCCGGCCAACGCGGCCCGCCAGGGCGAGCACCTGCTGGCGCGCCTGTCGACGTTGGCGCAGCGCTTCGAGTGCGTGGGCGACGTGCGCGGCAAGGGGCTGATGACCTGCGTCGAGCTGGTCGCCGACCGCGCGACCAAGGCCGCCTTCCCGCGCGGCGCCGGCTTTCCCGAGAAGGTCGCCGAGGCCGCCTACCGGCGCGGCGCGATCGTGCGGGTGTCGGGCGGCAACCTGATCGTGTCGCCGCCGCTGGTGATCCAGCGGCCCGAGGTCGATGCGATCGCCGACGCGCTCGACGGCGCGCTGCAGGAAGTGTCGGCGGGGCGTTGATCGGCCGATTCGGCGCGGCCCGACGCGCAAGTCGACCGCCACGGAGTCGCCCGCCCCCCGCAGTCCGAGTGCTTGCCTACAGTGCCGGGCGCATGGCGCCCCACGGCGTCACGGCTTCGTACGCCCGCGCGGCGGTGAAGCACAGGTCCTCGCGGTGGTTCGGCGCGACCAGCTGCAGCGCCAGCGGCAGGCCGGCCTGCGAGAAGCCGCAGCCCATCACCAGCGCCGGCTGCTGCGACAGGTTGAACGGGAACGAGAACGGCGTCCACCAGGTCCAGTCGAATTCGTTGATCGGCTGCACCCCGGGCGGCGGGGGCGGCATCACCAGCCCGACGTCGAACGGCTGCACCGCGGTCGCCGGGGTCAGCAGCAGGTCGAAGCGCTGGTTGAACGCGCGCAGCTTGACCGCCATCGCCGCCCGCGCGGCCTGCGCGTCGAGGTAGTCGGCCAGCGTGTAGCGCGCCGCGTAGTCGATCGAACCGCGCAGGCCGGGGTCCAGCAGCGCGAGCTTCTCGGGCGGCAGCCGGAACAGAAGCTGGCGCGCCGATGCGAACCAGTGCACGGCGAAGGCCCACGCGGGATCTTCGATGCCGGGGTCGGCCTGCTCGAGCGTCGCGCCCAGCGACTCGAACACTTTCGCCGCGGTGGCGACCGCGGCCTCGATCTCGGGGTCGACCCACTTCACGTAGCCCAGCCGCGGGCTGTATGCGATGCGCAGTCCGCGCAGGTTGTCGGTCAGGTCGGCGAACCAGCTGGCGTCGCGCGGCGGCAGCGCCATCCAGTCCCGGTGATCGGGCCGGGCCAGCACGTCGAGCATCAGCGCGCAGTCGGCCACCGTGCGGGTCTGCGGCCCGATGTGCGCGACGGTGCCCATCGGCGACAGCGGGTAAGCGGGGACGCGACCGAACTGCGCCTTGATGCCGACCGTGCCGGTGAACGCGGCCGGAATCCGCACCGAGCCGCCGCCGTCGGTGCCGACGGCCAGCGCACCCATGCCCGCGGTGATCGCGGCCACCGCGCCGCCCGACGAGCCGCCCGGCGTCTTGTCGGGGTTCCACGGGTTGCGGGTGATGCCGGTCAGCGGGCTGTCGGTGCTGCCGCGCCAGCCGAACTCGGGGGTCGTCGTCTTGCCCAGCAGCACCGCGCCGGCCTCGCGCAGGCGCGCGGTCGCGGGTGCGTCGACGTCCCAGGGTCCGCCGGCGTCGACGGTCTTGGAGCCACGCAGCGTCGGCCAGCCGCGCGTCAGGATCAGGTCCTTGATCGAGGTCGGCACGCCGTCCAGCGGCCCGGCCGGCGCGCCCTTGGACCAGCGCGCCTGCGACGCGCGCGCGTCGCGCAGCGCCGACTCGTGGTCGACCAGGTTGAAGGCGTTGAGACGCGGGTTCAGCGCGTCGATGCGCGCCAGCGCCGCGCGCGTCGCTTCGACCGGCGACAGCGTGCCGTGCCGGTAGGCGGCGACCAGTTCGGTGGCGCTGAGGTAGGCGAGTTCGTCGGCTATCATCGTGGACCCGATGCGTCGATCTGCAATCGACGGTTGTTCGAAACGGCGACGTTTGGACGGTCGAATCGAGCGTAGCACAATGGCCGTTGTCACCAGCACGAGGCATCGAAGATGGCAGTGATCGCAATCGGCGGCATGCAGCACGAGACCAACACGTTCGCGCCGTCCCGGGCCGACTACACCGCGTTCGAGCACGGGGGCGGCTGGCCGCCGATCCAGCACGGCGACGCGCTGTTCGACGCGGTGGCCGGCGCCAACATCCCGGTGCAGGGCGCGATCGACGCGCTGCGCGCGGCGGGGCACACGCTGGTGCCGCTGGTCTGGGCGGCGGCCTCGCCGTCGGCGCACGTGACCCGCGATGCCTTCGAGCGCATCGCGGGCGACCTGGTCGCGCGGCTGCGCGGCGCGGGCCGCATCGACGGCGTCTACCTGGACCTGCACGGCGCGATGGTCGTCGAGCACCACGACGACGGCGAAGGCGAGATCCTGCGCCGCGTGCGCGAGGTCGTCGGCGCGGGGGTGCCGGTTGCGGCCAGCCTGGACCTGCACGCGAACGTCACGCGACGGATGGTCGCGCAGTCCGACGCGCTGGCGATCTACCGCACCTATCCGCACGTCGACATGGCGGCCACCGGCGCGCGCGCCGCACGGCTGCTCGATCGCATGCTGGCCACCGGGCGCCGCCCGGCCAAGGCGATCCACGCGTTCGACTTCCTGACCGGCCTGCCGTCGCAGTGCACGTTCATCGAGCCGGCGCGCTCGCTGTACGCGCTGATGCACACGATCGAGCGCAAGCACGCGATGTCGCTGGACTTCGCCACCGGCTTTCCGATGGCCGACTTCGACGAGTGCGGCATGACGGTGGTGGGCTACGGCGAAGACGAGCGCACGGTCGCCGCCGGCCTGCGCGAGCTCGCTCACGCCATCGAAGCCGCCGAGAAGGACTTCGCGATGGAGCTGCTCACGCCCGACGACGCGGTGGCCCGCGCGATGCGCGTCGGCGCGCCCGGTGCGCCGGTCGTGCTGGCCGACACGCAGGACAACCCGGGCGCGGGCGGCAACGGCGACACGACGGGGCTGCTGGCCGCGATGATCAGGCAGCGCGCGCCCGACGCGGTGCTCGGGCTGCTGATCGACCCCGCCAACGTGCAGCGCGCGCACGAGGCGGGCCAGGGTGCCGCACTGGACCTGGCGCTGGGCGAGGTCTCGGGCGTGCCCGGCCACGTGCCGCTGCCGGGGCGGTTCGTCGTCGAGCGCCTGGGCAGCGGACAGTTCACGTGCACCGGGCCGATGTTTCGCGGCTTTCGCATGAACCTGGGGCCGATGGCGCTGCTGCGCGAGGAGAAGTCGGGCGTTCGCGTGGCCATGGCCAGCCGCAAGTGCCAGGCCGCCGACCAGGAGATGTTCCGCCATCTCGGCGTGGAGCCGGTGCGCCAGCGCCTGCTGGGGCTCAAGAGTTCGGTCCACTTCCGCGCCGACTTCCAGCCGATCGCCCGCGAGGTGCTGGTCGTGCGCTCGCCGGGCCCGGCGCTGGCCGACCCGGTGGACTTCGCGTGGACCCGCCTGCGCAAGGGGCTGCGGATGCGTCCGCTGGGTCCGGCGTTCGGTGGCTGACGGAGGTCACGCGATGCGCATGAGATCGAACCGGATGTCGTCGCCGGGGGCTGCGCGATGAAGCCCGTTCGCCGATCGCTGCTGCGCGCGGCCGCGGCCGGTGGTGCGGTCGTCTGGGCGCCGCTGTTCGGCACGCCGGGCAGCGCCCGGGCGCGTCCGCTGTCACCGCGGCGGCTCGAGCCCTTCGTCGATCCGCTGCCGGTGCCAACCCGCCTGTCGGGGGCGTCGCTGCAGATCCCGGCCGTCGAGTTCGTGCAGAAACTGCACCGCGACCTGCCGGCCACGCGCCTGTGGGGCTACGCGGGCAGCTACCCCGGCCCGACGATCGAGGCCACCCGTGGCGTGGCGATGCGCGTGCGCTTCACCAACGCGCTGCGCAACCCGGCGCTGCTGCCACTGCTGCCGGTCGACACGACGCTGCACTGGGCCGACCCGCTGGGCGAATCGACTGCCGGCGGCCAGGCGCACGGCGTATCGGGTCCCAGCGCGTCGGGCCACGGCGCGTCGGGCCACGGCGGTGCGCGGGGTGCGGGTGGCGCGGCCGCGTCGCGCGGGTCGCGGGGTCCGTATCGCGGGCCGGTTCCGCTGGTTCCGCACCTGCACGGCGGCGAAACCGAGCCGCAAAGCGACGGGCACCCCGACGCGTGGTTCACCCCGGATTTCGAGCGCCGGGGCAGCGGCTTCGTCAAGGAGTCGCTGGACTTCGCCAATCAGCAGCCCCCCGGCACGCTCTGGTATCACGACCACGCGCTGGGCATCACGCGGCTCACGGTCTACGCGGGCCTCGCGGGCTTCTACATCGTCCGCGACCCGGCGCTCGAGCGCGAGTGGTCGCTGCCGCGCGGCGCCTACGAGCGCGAGATCGTGATCCAGGACCGCAGCTTCGACACCGCGGGCCAGCTGCTCTATCCGCGGGCGGGCACCGACCCGAGCCGGCACACGCACTGGGTGCCCGAGTTCTTCGGCGACACGATCGTCGTCAACGGCAGGCTCTGGCCGTTCATGGAGGTGGAGCCCCGCCGCTACCGCCTGCGGCTGCTCAACGGTTCCAATGCCCGCTTCTATCGGCTGCGGCTGTCGGATGGCCGGCCGTTCGCCATCGTCGGCGCCGACGGCGGCATGCTGCCGGCGCCGGCGTCCAGCGGGTCGATCGTGCTCTCCCCCGGCGAGCGCGTCGACGTCGTGGTCGACTTCGCGGGCGCATCGCATGGCGCGCGCGTGCGCCTGCTCAACGACGCGCCGACGCCGTATCCCGACGGCGAGGCACCCGACCCGAAGACAACCGGACAGATCCTGGAGTTCCGCGTCGGTGCGCTGTCCGCGCCCGACGACAGCGTCGTGCCGCAGCGTCTCGCATCGCTGCCCGAGCTCGGGGCGCCGACGGTGACCCGTCGACTGACGCTCGACGAGAAGATGGGGCCGCGCGGACCGGTGGCGGTGCTGCTCGACGGCAAGCTGTGGAACGACCCGGTCACCGAGACCCCGCAGCTCGGCGCGACCGAGTGGTGGGAGATCTACAACCTGACGGCCGACACGCACCCGATCCACCTGCACCTGGTGCACATGCGCTTGCTGGGGCGACAGAAGGCGAGGGTCGAGTTCATCGGCGAGGCGCTGCGTCGCGG
>CAYGZN010000178.1:0-1591 GCA_964354355.1 uncultured Burkholderiaceae bacterium
TCAGGCTCGTCGGGGCGATGGTCGGGGCGAGAAGATTCGAACTTCCGACCCCCTGATCCCAAATCAGGTGCGCTACCAGGCTGCGCTACGCCCCGGAAGCGGCGAATTGTAGCTCAATCCCCTGCGGGCCGCTCGCGGCGAGCTGCGGCGGGCGGCCCACGGCCTCCAGATAGCGCTGCGCATCGAGCGCCGCCATGCAGCCGGTCGCGGCGCTGGTGATCGCCTGCCGGTAGACGTGGTCCTGCACGTCGCCGGCGGCGAAGACACCGGGAATGCTGGTCATCGTCGCCATGCCGTCGGGCCCGCAGCGGGTCCGGATGTAGCCGCCGGCCAGCTCGAGCTGTCCCGCGAACAGCGACGTATTGGGCTCGTGGCCGATCGCGATGAAACACCCCCGCACGTCCAGGATCGTCGTGCGGCCGTCTTCGACGTGCCGCAGACGAACGCCGGTGACGCCGCTCGCGTCGCCGAGCACCTCGTCGAGCGTGCTGCGCAGCTGCAGCGCGATCCGCCCGGCCTGCACACGGGCCATCAGCCGGTCGATCATGATCGGCTCGGCCCTGAACCGGTCGCGCCGGTGGATCAGCGTGACCCGGCTGGCGATGTTCGACAGGTACAGTGCCTCCTCGACGGCCGCGTTGCCCCCTCCCACGACACACACCGGCTGGTCACGGTAGAAGAAGCCGTCGCAGGTCGCGCAGCCGGACACCCCCTTTCCCAGGAACGCCTGTTCCGACGGCAGGTCCAGGTAGCGGGCCGACGCGCCCGTGGCCACGACGAGGGCGTCGCACGTCCAGGCGCCGCTGTCGCCCTCGAGCAGAAACGGGCGCCGCGACAGGTCGACGGTGTGCACCTGGTCGAACACGACCTGCGTGCCGAAGCGTTGCGCATGCCGCATGAACCGCTGCATCAGCTCGGGCCCCTGGACGCCGTCCGCGTCGGCCGGCCAGTTGTCGACCTCGGTCGTGGTCATCAACTGGCCGCCCTGCGCGATGCCGGTCACCAGCACCGGCTGCAGGTTTGCGCGCGCGGCGTACACCGCGGCGGTGCAGCCGGCGGGACCGGAGCCCAGGATCAGCACGCGTGCGTGTCGGGTCGTCTTCATCGCATTCCCCTGTGCGCGCACGGCGGTCAGATGCCCGGGCTGGCCAGGTAGGCGGCGATGTCCGCGATGTCCGTTGCGGTCAGGCGGCCGTTCAGGGCGCCCATGCCGCCCACGTTGCCCTGAATCGCCCGGGTGATCGCGTCGGGACGGTTGGCGCCCTGGAGCACGTTCGAGACGTTGGCCGCCGGATTCGCCGTGTGGCAGCCGGCACAGGCGATCGGGAAGCCTCCCGGGGTCGCGCTGTACAGGACCTTGCCGCGCGCAGCGTCCGGTCCGGCCGGGGGCGCAGGTGCAGGCGCAGGTGCAGGCGCAGGTGCAGGTGCAGGCGCAGGCGCAGGCGCAGGTGCAGGCGCAGGTGCAGGCGCAGGTGCAGGCGCAGGTGCAGGTGCAGGTGCAGGCGCAGGCGCAGGCGTGGTCGGTGTAGTCGGCAGGGTCGGTGTCGTAGCCGACGACTGCGGGACCGTCCCGCGCGTGCCCTTGAACTCC
>CAYGZN010000178.1:1691-3565 GCA_964354355.1 uncultured Burkholderiaceae bacterium
GGTCGGTGTCGTAGCCGACGACTGCGGGACCGTCCCGCGCGTGCCCTTGAACTCCACCTCCGACGCGATCAGCACACCGTCCACGAGCTTGCCCTCGATCTCGACGTGAACGCCGTTCTTCAGCGCGGCTGCGCTGCCGCCGTCGAAGCGTGCGCGGCTGGCGTCGATCTTCGTGCCGGCCACGGTGAAGCTCGCGGCGGAGACGTAGTCGGCGACCGCGCCGTAGATCTCCTGCTCCGAGTCGCGGCCGCGCTCGCGGTCGCCGCTGCCGACGTCGCCGCTCGCAGACCTGAACTCCACGCGCGCCGCCTTCATGAAGCTGCCGCTCGCACCGGGCGTCATCGTGCCCTGCACGTCGACCAAGGCACCGTCGCGAACCATCGTCGCGCCGCCGCCCTCGAAGGTCGCGCCGCTCGCGTCGACCGGAACGCCGTTGACCGTGAAACTGGCGGCCGACACGAAGTTGGCCACCGGGCCGAGCAGGCGATTGCGCGCCTCGGTTGAACGCTCGCGTGCGCCGTCCGCGGTCACGCGCAGCGCGCCGAGCACGCCGTCCTGCATCGCGCCGCGCACCCGCACGCGCGCCCCGACGCGCATCGCGTCGGCCGGCTCGATCCGGGCCTTCGAGACGTCGACCTTCAGACCCGAGACCGTCGCCTGACCGCCGGCGTCCGGCGCGGCATCCACCAGGCCTTGCAGGTCGACGCGTGCCAGACCGGCCCCATACTCGGCGCCCGCGTGTCGAAGCGACAGGCGAGCCGCCTTCAGCACGCCACCTACGGGCGCCGCGCTGGCCTGCACTCTCACGCGGCTGCCGTCGGTGACCGTGGCACCCGAAGGAATCACCGCCGCCGCGGCCCAGTCGACCGTCAGTCCGCCGATCGAGAAACGCTTGCGCGCGTCGTCGACCTGTCGCGCCACGCCACGCACTTCGTAGGCGACGACCTGCGCGTCGCGCCGGGCGATCAGCGTGGCCGCCACGCCGCCGTTGCTGCCGGTGGCGCCGAACACCACGACCCGGTCGCCCACCTTCAGTGCAGCCAGCCCCGAGACGCCGTCGAAGACCGTGCCCGCATCGACCGTGACCTTCTGCCCGAGAACGGCCAGCGTGCTGCCGGCCGCATCGACCGATTCGACAGCGCCCCGCAGCGCCGGCACGACCAGCACCCGCTGTGCGCTGCCCTGCGCGGTCGAGTCGTCGGCCGACCCTTCGACGCGCACGGTCGTCCCCATCCGCAGGTCCGCCCTTGCCACACGGGTGCCGTCCTCGTCGGTGAGGCTCGCCGAACGCTCGTCGAATCGCACGCCGTTGACGATGATCGAGCCGAAACCCGTAATCTCACCCTCGTAGACCGCACTCGTCGACGTGTTGGCCGTGCTGGTGCCGGCGGCCGCGCTGGTGGCTGTGGGCGCCGGATCGCTGCCGCCACCGCTGCACGCGGCCAGCAGCATCGCGGCAGCGACGACGGCGATGGGGACGGGTCGGAATCGTTGCATGGGATCCTCCACGGGTTTCGAGTTCATGGGAAATTTTACCTTTTTCTAGAATAACAGGCAATCGTGGCGGTTCGGCGACCATCCGTTCCGGCGACAGCGCCGTCCGTCCTGCCCCGGCACGTGCGCGTGCTACGCTCGACCCGCATTCCTGGGTGCCCGATCCGCCCGCCCCCGCGCACGCCCCTTTCATGCACGTGCCCTTGCTCCGCCTGCTCGGTCGCATCGCGCCCGCCACCACCGAGATCCGAAACCTGGCCCGGCTCTCGGGGGGTGCCAACCAGCAGACTTGGGCCTTCGACGCGGTGGGGCCGCACGGCACGCTCGCGCTGATCCTGCGACGCGGCGCCGTCACGCCGGGTGCCGCGCCGGGTGCCGCG
>CAYGZN010000178.1:3665-6621 GCA_964354355.1 uncultured Burkholderiaceae bacterium
CGCCGGGTGCCGCGCCGGGTGCCGCGGCCGGGGGCACGCCCTCGAACGTGTCGCTGGACCACGAGGCCGAACTGCTGACCCGGGCCGCGCAGCACGGCGTCCCCGCTCCACCGGTGCGCGCCGTGCTGATCGATGCCGACGAGCTGGGCAGCGGGTTCGTCATGGACCGGATCGACGGCGAGACGATCCCGCGCAGGATCCTGCGCGAGCCGCAGTTCGCCCCCGCGCGCGCCGGGCTCGCCTCGCAGTGCGGAGCCGTGCTCGCGCGAATCCACGACGTGCCGTGGCGTGACCTCGGCTGGTTGCGACGCTCGAGTGCCGAGGCCGAACTGGCTCACTACGCGCACGTCCACCATGCCGGCGGCACGCCGAGGCCGGTGTTCGAATGGGCGATGCGCTGGCTGCGCGAACACCTGCCGGCGCCTGTCGAGCCGCGACTGGTGCACGGCGACTTCCGCAACGGCAACCTGATCGTCGGCGTCGACGGGCTGCGCGCCGTGCTCGACTGGGAACTCGCCCACGTGGGCGACCCGATGGAGGACCTCGGCTGGATCTGCGTGAACTCGTGGCGCTTCGGGCAGACCGATCACCCGGTCGGCGGCTTCGGCACCCGCGAAGACCTGTTCGCGGCCTACGAGGCCGAATCGGGCCGCGCGGTCGACACTTCGCGCGTGTTCTTCTGGGAAGTGCTGGGCACGCTCAAGTGGGGCGTGATGTGCGGCCAGATGTATCGCGCGTTTGCCACCGGCAGCGACCGGTCGGTCGAGCGCGCCGTGATCGGTCGCCGCGCGTCCGAGACCGAGATCGACTTGCTGCGCCTGCTGGCGCCGGAGCCCTGAGCGATGTTCACCGATCCCACCGCCATCGAACTCGTCGAGGCCGTCACGGGCTTCCTGCGCGACGAGGCCCTGCCCGCCCTCGACGCTCGCCACGCCTTCCTGGCGCGCGTGTCGATCAACGCGCTGGAGATCGTCGCGCGCGAACTGGCGCAGGGCCCGGGCGCGGATCGCGCCGAACGCGCGCGCGTGCAGGCCCTGCTGACCGGAGGCGCCGGCACGACCGGTGAGTCCGCCGCCGGCCTGACGTCGCCTCCTTGCGCGACGCGCGACGACGGCGAGCCCTCCCTGGCCGCTCTGAACGCACGCCTGTGCGAGGAGATCGCCGCGGGCCGCATCGCGCGGGACGACCCGGCGCTGCTGGCGCACCTGCGCGCCACGACGCTCGCTGCGGTCGCGATCGACCAGCCCGGCTACTCGGGCCTGCGGCTGGCGTTGTCGGCCGCGCCGCCCACCGCACAGCAGCCACCCGAAACCGGCGAGGAGCGTTGACGATGGACTTCGAACTGCCCGCGGACCTGGTCGCCTATCTGGCCGAGCTCGACCACTTCATCGACCAGCGGATCCGCCCGCTGGAGCAGGCCGACGACAACGGGCGCTTCTTCGATCACCGCCGCGAATGGGCACGCACCGACTTCGAGGCGGGCGGGCTGCCGCGGCCGGAGTGGGAAGCACTGCTGGCGCGTGTGCGTCGCGTGGCCGACGAGGCCGGCCACTGGCGCTTCGCGCTGCCGCGCGAATACGGCGGGCGCGACGGCTCGCACCTGTGGATGGCAGTGATCCGCGAGCACCTGGCCGCGCGCGGGCTGGGCCTGCACAACGACCTGCAGAACGAGCACTCGATCGT
The DNA here is from genome assembly GCA_964354355.1 of uncultured Burkholderiaceae bacterium. GTDB lineage: Bacteria > Pseudomonadota > Gammaproteobacteria > Burkholderiales > Burkholderiaceae_E > CAYGZN01. The sequence continues at coordinate 5,349 of CAYGZN010000178.1, forward strand.
CGCCAACAACCCGTTCGTGCTGATGTTCCGTGACTTCGGCACGCCGCAGCAGCGCGAGGTCTTCGTCGAGGGCATGCTCGCGCAGCGGTGCAAGCTGGCCTTCGGGCTGACCGAGCCCGAGCACGGCTCCGACGCCACGCACATGCAGACGCGCGCCGTTGCGCAGACGCGCGACGGCCGTGCGGGCTGGCTGATCGACGGCGAGAAGATGTGGACCACCGGGATGCACACGGCCACGCACTGCCTCGTGTTTGCCCGCACCAGCGGCGCGAACGGCAAGGCCGCCGGCATCACCTGCTTCCTGGTGCCCGCGCACGACCCGGGCGTGCGCATCGAGGAATGGCTGTGGACCTTCAACATGCCGACCGACCACCCGCGGGTGAGCTTCCGCCAGGTGTGGGTCCCCGACGACGCAATCCTGGGGCCGCTGGGCGGGGGCCTGGCCGTCGCGCAGCACTTCGTGCACGAGAACCGGATCCGCCAGGCCGCCTCCAGCCTGGGCGCGGCCGACTACTGCGTGCGCGAGTCGGTCCGGTACGCGCGCGAGCGCAAGCCGTTCGGCCGCGCGCTGGCCGAGAACCAGGCCATCCAGTTTCCGCTGGTCGAACTGGCCACGCAGGTCGAGATGCTGCGCCTGCTGATCCGCAAGACGGCCTGGGAGATGGACCGCATGCCCAAGCCCGACATCGAGCGGCGACTGTCGGACCGCGTGTCGATGTGCAACTTCTGGGCGAACCGGCTGTGCTGCGAGGCCGCCGACCGCGCGATGCAGGTGCACGGCGGCATCGGCTACTCGCGGCACAAGCCGTTCGAGCACATCTACCGGCACCACCGGCGCTACCGGATCACCGAAGGCTCCGAGGAGATCCAGATGCGCAAGGTCGCCGGTCACCTGTTCGGCTTCCTCGACCGCCGTTCGTGAGGCGCGGCTCGCCGCCCATCGGCCGCCCCCTGCAGGCACGCGCTCCGACCGGGCTACTCTGCGTGCGCCGGTAAGTCGCGCCCGGTCGGCGCGCCGCGCCCGGCTCCTGCCGAGGTCGTCATGAAACGTTCCAGCGTCGCGCTCCGAATGATGTCGTTGATTGCAGCCACCGCGTTCGCAGGGTGCGGCGGCGGAGGCGTCGACACCTCGTCGACCGCCGCCACGCCGACCGCCGGGGCGCCGGCGCCCAGCCCCTCGCCCAGCCCCGCACCCAGCCCCGCACCGGCACCGGCGCCCGCCGCCGCACCGGCTCCGGCGCCCACGGGCGTCGCGCTACGTGGCAAGTCGCTG
>CAYGZN010000179.1:0-6562 GCA_964354355.1 uncultured Burkholderiaceae bacterium
CCGCGAAGCCGCCGGCCAGGTCGCCGTACAGCGTGGAATAGCCGACCGCCATCTCGGACTTGTTGCCGGTGGTCAGCACGATCGAGCCGAACTTGTTCGACAGCGCCATCAGCAGCGTGCCTCGGATCCGCGCCTGGAGGTTCTCCTCGGCCGTGTCGGCGGGCAGCCCCCGGAACTCGCCTTCGAGGGTGCCCAGGAAGGCGTCGAAGCAGCGTGCGATGGGAATCTCGTCGTAGCGCACGCCGAGCCGCGCGGCCATGTCGCGCGCGTCGACCCACGAGATCTGCGCGGTGTACGGCGACGGCATCATCACCGCGCGGACCTTGTCGGCGCCCAGCGCGTCGACCGCGATCGCCAGCGTCAGCGCCGAGTCGATGCCACCCGACAGGCCGATGATCGCGCCCGGAAAGCCGTTCTTGCCGAGGTAGTCGCGCACGCCCAGCACCAGCGCCCGGTAGACCTGCTCCTCGAGCGCGAGCGACGGCACGACGCGCCCCGACAGGGTCCCGTCGCCGGCCACGTCGACCAGCATCAGGTCCTGCTCGAACGCCCTGGCCTGAGCGGCCAGCTTGCCGTCGGCGTTCACCGCGAACGACATCCCGTCGAACACCAGCTCGTCCTGGCCGCCGACCAGGCTGGCCAGCACGATGCCCATGCCGTGCGCGCAGACGTTGTCGCGGACCACGTCCAGGCGCAGGTGCTGCTTGTTCAGGTGGTAGGGTGACGCATTGGGTGCCAGCAGCACCTGCGCACCGAGCGCCATCGCCGCGCGCGGCGCGTCCGGGTACCAGAAGTCCTCGCAGATCACGACGCCGAATCGCACGCCGCCCACGTCGAAGACCAGCGGCGTGCCGTCGGACTCGAAATAGCGCTGCTCGTCGAAGACCCCGTAGTTGGGCAGGTCGCGCTTGCGGTACTCGCCCACGACGGCGCCGGCACGGATCACCGAGGCGGCGTTGTAGCGCCGGCCATCGCGGATCGTCGGGTGACCGACCACCAGGTGCAGCTGCGGCCACTGCAGCGACTGCGCCAGCAGGCGGGACACGGCCTCGCGGGTCCTGTCATAGAATGCGCCGCGAAGCAGCAGGTCCTCGGGCGGATAGCCGGTGAGCGCGAGCTCGGGCGTGAGCAGCACCTGTGCCCCCGCCGCTGCGGCGCGTTGTGCGGCGTCGGCGATGCGGCCCAGGTTGCCGTCGAAATCACCGATGATCTGGTTCAGCTGGGCACTGGCTACCCGCACCGTCATAAACGAATCCGAAGGTCTGAGAACTTGGCCGATTATCGCACGCGCATCGTGTCCGACCTGCAGGCGCTGCCGGCTGCCGACTGGGATGCGCTGCTCGCCGACACGCCGAACCCGTTCGTGCGGCACGCGTTCCTGGCGGCCCTGCAGTCGAGCGCGAGCGTGGGCCCGGACACCGGCTGGCAGCCGCATTTCGTCGTGCTGCACGACCGCGCGGGCGCGATCGCCGCGGCCGCGCCGCTGTACCTGAAGGACCACTCGTACGGCGAGTACGTGTTCGACTGGGCCTGGGCCGACGCCTACCACCGCAACGGCCTGGCCTACTACCCCAAGGGGCTCGTCGCGGTGCCGTTCACGCCGGTGCCCGGGCCGCGGCTGCTGGCGCGCGACGCACTGGCGCGCCGCGCGCTGGCGCACGCGCTGGCCGACGAGGCCGACGCCCGCGGGCTGAGTTCGCTGCACGTGCTGTTCCCGCCCGAGGCCGATGCGCGGGCGCTCGCCGAAGCAGGCTGGATGCGCCGTCGCGGCGTGCAGTTCCACTGGACCAACCCCGGTTACGCCGATTTCGAAGGGTTCCTCGCCACGCTGACGCAGCCCAAGCGCAAGAAGATCCGGGCCGAGCGCCGAAAGGTCGCCGAGGCGGGCATCACGCTCGACGTGCTCGAAGGCCCGGCGATCGACCAAGCCGATTGGGCGTTCTTCCAGCGCTGCTATCGGCAGACGTACGCGCTGCACCACTCGACGCCGTACCTGAACCGGGCGTTCTTCCTCGAGCTGGGCCGCACGATGCCGGCGAACCTGCTGATGGTGCGCGCCCGCGTGGGCGCCCGACCGGTCGCCGCCGCGCTGCTGCTGCACGACCGCGACGCGCTGTACGGCCGCTACTGGGGCGCCGTCGAGCACGTGCCGTGCCTGCACTTCGAGGCGAGCTACTACACGCCGATGGAGTGGGCGATCGCGCGCGGGTTGCGACGTTTCGAAGGCGGCGCGCAGGGCGAGCACAAGATGGCGCGCGGCTTCCTGCCGGTGCAGACCTGCTCGCTGCACCGGCTGGCCCGCCCCGCCTTCGCCGACGCCGTGCAGCGCTTCCTGGAACGCGAGTCCGGCGGCATCGACGCCTACCTGGACGAGCTCGACGAACGCTCGCCGCTGCGCCCGCCCGCGCCGCGCGCCGACTGATCCGTCAGAAGTGCGGCTTGTCCTTGGCCGCCTGGAATCGCTCGATGCCGTCGACGATCTCGGTGGCCGCCTCGTGCGGGCCGGCCCAGCCCTGCACCTTGACCCACTTGCCCTTCTCCAGGTCCTTGTAGTGCTCGAAGAAGTGCTGGATCGTCGCGAGTCGCTCGGGGGCCAGGTCCTCGGGCTTCTTCCAGTGCTTGTAGATGGGCAGGATCCGGTCGATCGGCACCGCCAGCAGCTTGGAGTCGCCGCCCGCCTCGTCGGTCATCTGCAGCACGCCCAGCGGCCGGCAGCGGATCACCGACCCGACGGTCAGCGGGTACGGCGTGATCACCAGCACGTCGACCGGGTCGCCGTCGTCGGCGATCGTGTGCGGCACGTACCCGTAGTTGCACGGGTAGTGCATCGACGTCATCATGAACCGATCCACGAACAGCGCGCCCGTGGCCTTGTCGACCTCGTACTTGATCGGGTCCGCATTCATCGGGATCTCGATGATCACGTTGAAGTCGTTGGGCACGTCCCGGCCGGAATCGACGCGATCGAGATTCATGGAGTGGTCTCCTGGAATTGACGGTGCGCCACGGCGCGCGGATGCCGCAGGGTTCGAAGCGGCGCTTGGACGCCATGTTACCGCGGGTGCTGCGCCGCAGCGACCGGCGCCCGCCCCGGCGCAGGCCCACGGCTGCGCCGGGGCCACGCCGACGCGGGGCGCGGCGCGTCGCAGGCAGGCGCTTCGCGGATAATGGCGGGCACGCCGACGCGGAGACCCTCGCCATGCTGCAGATGCCCCTGCGCTTCGTTCACTTCATCGACAACGAGTCCGTGCCCGGCGCAGGCGCCGAGGCGATTGCCGTTCTCGACCCGTCCACCGGCGCGACGTTCGCGCAGATCGCCCGCGGAACGGCCGCCGACGTCGAGCGCGCGGTGCTGAGCGCGCGCGCCGCGTTCGACGGCGCCTGGGGCCGGATGTCGGCCGTCGGGCGCGGCCGGCTGCTGCGCCGCTGGGCCGACGCAATCGAGGCCAACGCCGAGGAACTCGCGCAGCTCGAGGCGCAGGACACCGGCAAGCCCCTGAAGCAGGCGCGTGCCGACGCCGTGGCGCTGGCGCGCTACTTCGAGTTCTACGCGGGCGCGGCGGACAAGCTGCACGGCGCCACGATCCCGTACCAGGAAGGCTACACGGTGCTGACGATCCGCGAGCCGCACGGCGTGACCGGCCACATCATCCCGTGGAACTACCCGATGCAGATCTTCGGGCGCTCGGTCGGCGCGGCACTGGCCGCCGGCAACGCGTGCGTGGTCAAGCCGGCCGAGGACGCGTGCCTGTCGCTGCTGAAAGTCGCGGCGCTGGCGGCCGCCGTCGGCTTTCCGGCCGGCGCGCTCAACATCGTCACCGGCCTGGGCGGCGAAGCCGGCCAGGCGCTCGCCGAACACCCGGGCATCGACCACATCTCGTTCACCGGGTCACCCGACACCGGCAGGCGTGTGGCGCAGGCCGCCGCCGGCCACCACTGCCCGGTCACGCTCGAGCTGGGCGGCAAGTCCCCGCAGGTCGTGTTCGCCGACGCCGACCTCGACGCCGCGGTGCCGGTGCTGGTCAACGCGATCATGCAGAACGCCGGCCAGACCTGCTCGGCCGGCAGCCGGCTGCTGGTCGAACGCGCCGTCTACGAGCCGCTGATGGAGCGGCTCGCGGCGCGCTTCTCGGCGCTGAGGGCGGGCCCGGCCGGCATGGACCTGGACCTGGGCCCGCTGATCTCGCGCCGGCAGCAGCAGCGCGTGTGGGACTTCCTGTCCGACGCGCAGTCCGATCACGTCGCAGTCATGGCGCAGGGCGAAGTCGTCGACGCGGCGCCCGCCGAGGGCTTCTACCAGCCCCCGGTGCTGCTGCGCGACGTGCCCTCGCACAGCCGGCTGTGGCAGGAAGAGGTGTTCGGCCCGGTGCTGGCGGCGCAGGCCTTCGAGGACGAGGACGAAGCGCTCGCGCTGGCCAACGGCACGCGCTACGGGCTGGTGGCCGGCGTGTGGACCCGCGACGGCGCGCGTCAGTTCCGCATGGCCCGCGGCCTGCACTCGGGCCAGGTGTTCGTCAACAACTACGGCGCCGGGGGCGGCGTCGAGCTGCCCTTCGGCGGCGTCAAGTCCAGCGGCTACGGACGCGAGAAGGGCTTCGAGGCCCTCTATGGCTTCACGACACTCAAGACGGTGGCGATCCGCCACGCACGCGAATCGAGCTGAACCGGGGAGACGACATGAGACTGCAGGCGAAAGTGGCGCTGGTGACCGGCGCGGGCTCGGGTTTCGGCGAGGGCATCGCGCGGCGCTTCGCGCAGGAAGGCGCGCGCGTGCTGGTCAACGACGTCAACGCCGACGGCGCGCAGCGCGTGGTCGCCGCGATTCGCGAGTCGGGCGGCCAGGCCACGGCCGCGCTGGGCGACGTCTCGCGCAGCGACGACGTGAAGTCGCTGCTCGATGCCGCGCTGGCTGCGTACGGCGCGCTGGACATCGTCGTGAACAACGCCGGCGTGTCGCATCGCAACCAGCCGATGCTGGACGTCACCGAGCAGGAGTTCGACCGCGTCTACGCAATCAACGTCAAGAGCCTGTACTGGACCGCGCAGCACATGGTCCCCTACTTCACCGGGCGCGGCGCCGGCGTGTTCGTCAACATCGCGTCGACCGCAGGCGTGCGCCCGCGCCCGGGGCTGGTCTGGTACAACGGCTCGAAGGGCGCGATGATCACGATCTCGCGCGCGATGGCCGTGGAGCTGGCCCCGCACCGGATCCGCGTCAATGTCATCAACCCGGTGGCCGGCGAGACGCCGCTGCTGGCGACCTTCATGGGGGAGGACACGCCGCAGCGGCGCGCCCAGTTCATTGCGAGCATCCCGCTGGGCCGCTTCTCGCAGCCGCGCGACATCGCCAACGCGGCGCTGTACCTCGCCTCGGACGAAGCGGACTTCGTCACGGGCGCGTGCCTGGAGGTCGACGGGGGCCGATGCGTGTGACGGCGCGGGCTCAGCCCGCCGCCAGACGCGCAGCCAGCCGGTACTGAAGCGCCGCGTCGTCGGCCCGCCCGAGCGTCTCGTACAGGTCGGCCAGCGCCGCGTGCGCCGCAACCGAAGGCTGGTGGCGGACCAGCCGCTGCAGCGACTCCTCGGCCTTGCCCCACAGCTTCTCGGCAGCGCACACGCGGCCCAGCGTCAGCACCAGCTCCGGCTCGTCGCCGTAGCGGTTGCGCCAGCCCTCGATGCGCTCGAGGCGGTCACGCAGCGGCAGCCCGGTCAGTTCGCCGTAGGCCATGATCACCGGCGCGCTGAACGCCGCGTCGAGCGACTGCTCGGCCACCTTGCGCGCATCGTCGACGGCCCCGGCCGCGGCGAACGCGCGCACCGTCGGGGCGGCCAGCTCGCTGGCCCGGCGCTCGTCGGCACGCAGGCCTCGCCAGAGCTCCCGGATCGACGCTGCGTCGCCGCTGCGCGACGCCAGCATCGCACCGTACGCCTTCACGCGCAGCCGCTGTCCGGCGGTCGGATGCAGGGCATCGCGCTTCTCGAGCAGCCGCAGCGTGTGCAGCACGTCCGGCCAGCGCTCGGCCTGTTCGTAGGCGCGCAGCGCGGTTCGCAGCGACACGATGTGCCGCGCGCCACGCGCGTGCATGCGTTCGATGATCTCGATCGCCTCCAGCGGGCGTTGCTCCTCGACGGCCAGTTCGGCCTGCGTCATCAGCAGCGCGTTGGCCGCACCGGGATCGGCGCCGGCATCCTGCAGCCACTGGTCGCGGCGGCCCTGCTCCTGCATCCGGTGGGCCGACCGGGCCGCGATCAGCGCCGCGGGCCCGGCCGTCGCCGGGCTCGCCTGCGCGGTCCGTGCGAACTTCTCCGCGCGTCCGAGCCGTCCTTCGAAGAACGCCAGCACGCTGTCGCGAAGCGCGGCCCCCGCGTGCTCGGCCCGGCGCCGCGCGCGATAGTCGCGCACCCGCTGCGGCAGCGACAGCGCCTTGCCGGCGGCCAGCAGCAGCAGGTGCAGCAGCAGGAAACCCGCGCCCAGCAGCGCAATCGCCAGGTTGGCCGAGATCTCGATGCGGTACGGCGGCCACAGGATCGCAACGTTGCCGTAGTTGAAGCGCATCAGCAG
>CAYGZN010000180.1:0-6548 GCA_964354355.1 uncultured Burkholderiaceae bacterium
GGGCCAGGGTCGCAGCAGCAATCGAAAAGGAAGCGCACGTAGCCGGCGGCCGCCGCTCGCCCGATTCGCCCGCGCCCGATTCGCCCGCGCCCGATTCGCCCGCGCCCGATTCGCCCCGGGCACGATCCGCCATTGCGCGGGCGGGCACGGCGCGACCGTCCGTCACGCCTGCGAACGCGGCCGGGTCGCCCACGCCAGCGCAAAGGTCAGCGCCAGCGTCGGCAGCGCCGAGCCCAGCTGCGGCGCCCACTTGCCGATCGCGTGATAGAGCGCGATGCCGGCCAGCCACAGCAGCGCGGCGGGCCAGTCGACCGTGCGCGTGCCGGTGGCGAAACCGGGGCGGCCCGTTCCCAGCCGCCCCAGGATCACGCCGTACAGCGGCACGAACACCGAGCTCAGCATCAGCAGGAACGGCTCCAGGCTGTGCATCGGCAGCATCATCGCGAGCCCGGTGCACAGCGCGGCCAGCAGCAGCCCCCAGCGCCGGATGCTCCACGAGGGCCTGAGGCTGTGCGCCGACACCGCACCGGAGTGCGCGTCGCCGTACGCGTTGTCGAGCTCGTCGAGCAGGATCAGCCCGAGCGCGATCAGGCCGCCCTGTGCCAGCAGCAGCGCCGTCACGAGGTCGGTCCCGGGCTCGACGACGCTGACCACCAGCACGCCCAGCGCGTAACACCAGGCGTTGGCCAGCGCGTACCCGAGCCACGTGCCGCCCAGCGTGGCGCCGCCGCGACGGCCGTGGCGCGCGTAGTCCGCCACCAGCGGCAACCACGACACCGGCATCGCGATCACCAGGTCCATCGCCGAAAACAGGCCCATGCTGCCGTCACCCGGCCGCGACCAGAACGCCGCCGCGCCCTGGGCCTGCAGGCGGCCCCAGAACTGCCAGGTCAGCCAGACCAGCGACACGACGACCAGCGGCAGCCCGAAGCGCCCGACGAAGCGGCGCACCAGTTTCAGCATCGAGCCGGCCATCAGCCCGGTCAGCACGGCGCCCCACAGCAGCGTGGCCAGCGCGACGCCGATCGGTCCGCCCGGCGCAAGTCCCAGCGCCTGACGGCCGATCGCGGCCGTGCCCTCGCCCATGATGACCAGCTCGAACGTGGTCCAGCCGATCAGCTGGGCGATGTTCAGCGCGACGGGCAGCCGCGCGAACGCGCTGCCGTAGGTCGCATGCATCAGCCCGGCGCTGGACAGTCCGCTGTCGCAGCCCAGTCGCGCCGTCCAGGCCAGCAGCCCGGCCCCGACCAGCGAGCCCAGCACGATCGCGAGCGCCGCGTCGCGCGTGCCGACCCCCGGCACCAGGAACGCGCCGACCTGGATCACCAGCAGACCCACGCCGAGGCTGAACCACAGCGCAAGGTGCTCGCGGAAGTCGAACACGCGCTCGCCGGCGCCGACCGGACTCAGCGCGAGGTTGACGGGTTCGGCGGTCGAATGGGCGGGCATCGGCGGGCTCCGGGCACGGACAGTCAGGTCGGCTGCACCGCGCCGGAAGTCGCACACCGCGCGGATCGTCGCGGCACACCGGCTGGCTTGCTTCCCTGCGCGAGGATTACCTCAGTCAGGTTCGAAGGGACTTTCTCAGTCGCAACGGCGTGAAGGACTCACCCCGATGCAACACCCCCAGCTTGTTCTGCTCCATCGAGCAGACAAGGGCCAGTGTAGGCGCGGGTGACGGATTCGGCAAACGCGAGGTATCCAATGCACGCGACATCGATGCCACGGAGCCGGCGCGGCGTTCGCCGCCGACGGCATTGCGTACCGGCGACCTGCGCGTGGGCCGCTCAGCCGAGCCCGCGCCCCTGCTTTCGCGGGCTCCGGGCGGTCGCCGCCGTCGGCAGCAGGATCGTGCCGACGGCGGCCGTCGCACCCAGCGCAACGAACGCCGCACCGAACGACAGCGACGACTTGATCGATGCGAACGCCAGCGGACCCGTCACCAGGCCGAGCGTCATCAGCACCATGATCGCCCCGGTCGCGGCGCCGACGCGCTCGAGCGGAACCTGGTGCGCGACCTCGGCCAGGAACACACCGTTCCAGCCGCTGGCGGTCAGCCCGAACCCGAAGCACAGCGGCAGCATCAGCCAGGCGGGCGCCGTGTCCCCGACGGCCCCGACCGCGAGGCTGCAGGCGGCCATCGCCGCCCCGAGCGCACGCAGCATCGACAACGCGTTGCGCCGGCGCGAGGCGACCCAGCCCCACAGCAGGCGCCCGATCAGTCCACCGCCCTGCGCGACCGCCAGCAGCACGCCGGCCTGCGCCAGCGTCGCGCCGCGCTCGGCCACGGCATACGAGACCATGAAGCTGTTCAGGCAGACCTGGGTCGCACCGAAGGTGGCGGCGCCCACCGCCAGCCGCCGCAGCAGGCGGTGGCGCGCGAGTTCGGCGAGCGCGACCCGGAACGAAGTCCGCGCGGCCGGCGTCGCCCGGGCGAGATCGGCGAAGCGGCTGCGCGGGCGCTCCAGCGCCACCAGCATCGCGACCACCACGGCCGCGACCACCCACAGCGCAGCACGCCAACCGTACAGGCCGGCGACCAGGGGCAACGCAACGGCGCCGCACATGCCTCCGATCTGGACCCCGGTCTGCTTCAGCGAGAAATAGGCGGCCCGCCGATCGGCCGGCACGCTGCGCACCAGCAGTTGCGAGCTGGCCGGCGTTTCGGCGCCATTGCCCAGCCCGATCAGCAGGGCGGCGATCGCCACGCCGGCCAGGCTGCCCGCCGACGCCGCCAGCAGCCCGAGCACGCACAGCAGCAGGCTGAGCTGCGCGACCCGCCAGGCACCGAGCCGGGCGATCAGCCCGCCGGCCGCAATCGAGGTCAGGATCGACGCCGCCCACAGCGAGCCCGAATACAGGCCGACGAACCCGGTCGGCAACGCGCGATCCGCGGCGATCGCCGGCGCCAGGATCGGCACGGCGAGAAAGCTCGCCGACGCCAGCACCATGACCAGGTTCAGCCACAGCGTGATCGCCAGCGCCGGGGCCGTCGACGGCACGCCCGCCGGTGTCACGACGGTGTCACGCCGGTGGCCGGCCTACTGTCGCAAGCGCTGCGACAGGCCGACCGCGCGCTCCATCACCAGCATCATGATCAGCGTCAGAACGATGATCACGCCCGACATCGCGGCGATCGTCACGTCCAGCCTGCCCTCCAGGTCCTGCCACATGCGGATCGGCAGCATGTCGGTGCGCGCGTCGCGCAGGAAGAGCGAGACGGGCACGTTGTCGAACGAGGACATGAACGCGATGAAGCCCCCGGCCAGCACGCCGGGGCGGATGATCGGCAGCGTGATCCGGCGAAACGTCATCAGCCGCGACGCGCCCAGGCTGGCCGAGCTCTCCAGCAGCGAGGGGTCGAGCTGCGCCAGCGCCGCGATCGAGGTGCGGATCACGTACGGCACGCAGACCACCGTGTGTCCGATGACCAGCGTGGTCGCCGACACCTGGAAGCCGACCATGCTGAAGGTCATCAGCGCGGCGAAGCCGAACGCCAGCGCCGGCAGCACCAGCGGCGACATGAACAGCGAGTCCAGCACCCGCGCGGTGGCCGACGCGGATCGCGCGATGCCCAGCGCGCCGGCCACGCCCAGCACGACCGACAGCACCGTGGTGAGGAACGCCACCTTCAGGCTGTTCCAGGCCGCGAAGTGCAGCTGCCAGGCGTCCAGAAGGGCCGTGTACCAGCGCGTCGAGTAGCCGGGCGGCGGGAACTTCAGCGAATAGCCGTTGGTGAATGACACCACCAGCACGACGATGGTCGGCGCCACGAGCAGCAGGATCGCCAGCCACGAGACGGTCCATATCAGCACGCGGAAGGACCGGCTGGAGATGTCGAGTCGACGGGCCACGGCCGGCGCGCTCAGCTGTGGGCGTAGCCGCGCGACATGCGGCCGAGCACGTTGAACGCCGACACGCACAGCAGCACCGCGATCAGGAACGTGACCGAGATCGCGGCCGCGAACGGGTAGTTGGACAGCGCCGACGCCTGCTGGTACAGGTACATCGGCATGAACAGCATCTGCCCGCCGCCGATCAGCGACTGCGAGATGAACGCGGTGATCGCCGCCGCGAAGGTCAGCAGGCAGCCCGCCACGACGCCGGGCAGCGACAGCGGCATCGTGACCCGGTAGAACGTGCGCCAGTCGCTGGCGCCCAGCACCGAGGACGCATCCGACAGGTTGGGGTCGATGCGCTGCAGTGCGTTGATCAGCGGCAGCACCATCAGCGGCATCTGCACGTTGGCCAGCGCCACCACCAGCCCGGTGCGCGTGTACAGCAGCCGCAGCGGCGCATCGATCAGGCTCAGGTCCATCAGCACCGAGTTCACGATGCCCTGGCGCCCCAGGATCACGATCCACGCAAACGTGCGGACCACGACGCTGGTCAGCAGCGGCATCATCACGACGAAGATCACCACCGTCTGCAGCCGCGGCGGCATCCGCACGTACGTCCAGGCCAGCGCGTAGCCCAGCACCAGGCACAGCAGCGTCACCTGCAGGCCCAGCAGCAGGGTGTCCAGCAGCACGCCGATGCCGAACCGGTCGAACATCTTCACCCACTGGGTGCCGCCCCACTGGGTCATCTGCGGATCGGTGTACAGGCTGACGATCGCCAGCACCACCAGCGGCGCCAGGAAGAACAGCGCCATGAACAGCGCCAGCGGCGCGGCCAGGCGCAGCGGGTAGACGGTGACGGGCAGGCGTTCGGTCATCGCGATCGGCGGGCGCACAGGCGGATCGGCCGGCACGCCCCCCGGGGCTAGAGCTTGATCTCGCGACCGAAGCGCTCGATCCACTGGGCGCGCTGCTCGTTGATCTTCTTCCAGTCCTGGAAAACGAAGCTCTTCTTCAGTTCCGCGTGGTCCCTGGCCAGCACCTTGGCGATCTCGCCTTCCATCTTGACCTTCGTGTTGGTCGGCACGATCAGGTACGGGCTCTGCATCAGGCGCGTCTGCACCTCGGGGGCCATCGCGGCCTCGATCAGCGCGACCGCGAGTTCCTTGTTCGGCGTGTTCTTGACCACGTGGATCGTCGTCTTGAAGGCGATCGCACCCTCCTTGGGCCGCACGAACTCCACCGGCACGCCACGCGCCTTCAGGATCTGGATGGCGTTGAAGTTGCCCGGTCCGATGTCGATCTGGCCCTGCTGGTACAGCGTGGCCAGCGCCCCCGGATTGGCCGCCACCGCGGCGAGGTTGGGTTTAAGGTCGCTGATCGCCTTGAAGCCCGGCTCGACATTGGCCTCGGAGCCGCCGAACATCTTCGAGATCTCCACCAGGAAGCCGGTGCCCAGCGTGGAATTCAGGTTGGTGATGCCCACGCGCCCCTTGAACTCGGGCTTCCAGAGGTCCCGCCACGAGGTGGGCGGCGTCTTGATCTTGTCCGGGTTGTAGGTGATGCCCACGGCCTGGAAGAAGATCGCCGGGCCCATCGGCTCCTGCGCTTCGGGGATCAGGTCCTTGTAGTGCTTGCTCTGGGCGACCGGATACGGCTCGACCAGGTCCTGGGCGATCGCGGTCAGCGCGGGGCCCGGGTCGTGGAGCATCACGTCGATCGGCGGGTTGCTGCGCGCCGCCGTCACCTTGGCGATCTGGTCCACCGACAGCATCGGGTCGAGCGTGATCTCGGCATTGTTGTTCGCCTTGCGGAAGTAGGGCACCAGCACGTCGCGGTGCGCTTCCTCCCAGCTCCCGGTGAACGTGGCGAACACCAGCCTGCGGGCCTGGGCGACGCCCATTCCCGGAAAGGCGTGCATCGCCCCCAGCGTCAGGCTGGCCTGCAGCAGACTACGGCGTGTGGTCATCGGGGAATCTCCTGGTCAAGTGGGAACCTGAACTGCGTCGGTCGCGGAATCCGGCCCGCCGGCCGGTGCGGAAAAAACGTTGACCACGTCGGGTCCGGTCGGCAGCAGCCGGGTCGGCGTGCCGGGCACGTGCAGCCGCGCTGCCCCGGCACGCGATTCCACGACCTTCACCGCACTGCCGTCGGCCAGCCGGATCTCGTGGACGATCTGCGCGCCCAGCGGCATGCTCATCTCGATGGTCCCGGCGATGCCCCCCGCCTCGTCGCTCAGGCGCAGGTGCTCGGGCCGCACGCAGGCGAGCACGCGCGCGCCGCGGGCCAGCCCTGCCCCGGGCACGCGCACGGGCCAGGCCGCACCGATGTCCAGGTCCACGCGGCCCCGGTCGCCGGCGACCTCGCCCAGCGTGCCGCGCAGCACGTTGGCGGTCCCGACGAACTGGTTGACGAACAGCGCCTGCGGCCGGTCGTAGATGTCCGTGGGGCCCGCGAACTGCTCCAGGCGCCCGTGGCTGAGCACCGCCACCCGATCGGCCATCGACATGGCCTCCTCCTGGTCGTGGGTGACCAGGATCGCGGTGATGCCCGCCAGGCGCTGGATGCGCTTGACCTCGATCTGCATGTCCAGCCGAAGGTTCTTGTCGAGCGCGGCGAACGGCTCGTCCAGCAGCAGGATGCGCGGGCGCACGGCCAGCGCGCGGGCCAGCGCCACGCGCTGCTGCTGCCCGCCGGACATCTGCTTCG
>CAYGZN010000181.1:0-6526 GCA_964354355.1 uncultured Burkholderiaceae bacterium
CTGTTGCCGACGTCGTCGACCTGATCCGCTCGATGCAGGTACGGGTTGCGGCGCACGACCCAGATGTCACCGAGCACTTCGTACAGCATCCGGGCCGAGCGGCCGGTGCGCCGCTCGCTGCGAAGCTCCTCGACGATCGCCCAGGCCTCGTCGCCGAGCACCCGGATCACGATCTCGCGGTCGGAGAACGACGTGTAGTTGTACGGAATCTCGCGCAGGCGGACCGTGCTGGCCTCGGCGGGCGGGCGCAGCTGCGGCAGGGCGTTCGGCGCGTTCATGGCCCGGCCGATTGTAGCTGATGCGCCGCAGCAATCCGGCAAACCCGGACGCGTGCGCGGGCTTCGACGGAACGCGTTCAGCGCGGCGTCGCGGTCGACTCAGTACGTCACGCCGCGCTCGCCCGGACCCGTCGCGGACGGCCCGGCCGGCGACGCGCGCTGGGCCGCCGACAGCGCCCGCAGGTCGCCCAGGCAGGGTTCGAGCGCCTGCTCGTGCAGCATGGACCGCATCAGGTGCAGGCCCGGCGGCTGGCGGATCGTGTCCGGGAGCCAGCGCCCGCGCGCGCCGCGCACCGCGAGGAAGCTGGTCTCGGAGCCGCCGCTGGTCATCTGCCCCACCGCCCCGGCGGGCGCCCGGCACCCAGCGCGTTTTCGGCGAAGAACTGCATGAAGGCGTCGCGCCCGAACTCGTCGCCATCCTGCTCGCCCAGAAAGACGTACAGGGGCACACGGCCGTGCCGCCAGTCCGAGTCGAGCGACGCCCTGCGCGCGAGCGCCGCGGTGATCGGTTCACGCGCGAGCCCCTGCTGCGGCAACCTCGTCATGCCGTTCCCTTCACTGGCCGGCGAACGGCTTGAGCAGCGTCATCCACCACGCGTCGGGTACCCACATCAGCCCCGCGGTCATCGTGACATAGCGCGCCAGCTTGCCGATCGCCATGTACATCACCGAAGGCCAGAAGGCCAGCTTCAGCCAGCCGGCCAGCGCGCACAGCGGATCGCCGACGGCCGGCAGCCACGACAGCAGCAGCGCCGGCGGCCCGAAACGCTCGAGCCAGCCGAAGTAGCGGGTGCCCCGGTGCTCGGCGACCGCATACTTGGCGCCGCGCCCCAGCCAGTAGTCGACGATGCCGCCCAGCGTGTTGCCCACGGTGGCCACGGCGACGGTGATCCAGAACTTGTCGGGGTTGAGCTTCACGAAGCCGAACACGGCCGGCTCCGAGCCCAGCGGCAGCAGGGTCGCCGACACGAACGACACGACGAACACGCTGGACAGGCCGTTGCGCGGCAGCGCGAACCACTCGAGCATCCGCTCGACGAGCGCCTCGATCACGATGCGCCCGCCATCGGCATCGGCCTGCCCGGAAACGTCTCGGAGTGTCCCACCGGCGGGATTCTAAGCGCGGAAGGTAGAATCGCGGGCTGCCATGCCGACCCAATACCTGAAACGGATCCTGACCGCGCGCGTCTACGACGTCGCGAACGAGACGCCGCTCGAGCCCGCGGACTGGCTCTCGAAGCGACTCGGCAACACGGTGCTGCTCAAGCGCGAAGACCTGCAGCCGGTCTTTTCGTTCAAACTGCGCGGCGCCTACAACAAGATGGCGCACCTGTCGCCCGAGCAGCTGCAGCGCGGCGTCATCGCCGCGTCGGCCGGCAACCACGCGCAGGGTGTGGCACTGGCCGCCCAGCGACTGGGCTGCCGCGCGGTCATCGTGATGCCGGTGACGACGCCGCAGGTCAAGATCGACGCGGTCCGCAGCCGTGGCGCGCAGGTGGTCCTGCGCGGCGACTCGTACAGCGACGCCTACGCGCACGCGCTGCAGGTCCAGGAGGCCGAGTCGCTGACCTTCGTGCACCCGTTCGACGACCCGGACGTGATCGCCGGGCAGGGCACGATCGGCATGGAGGTGCTGCGCCAGCACCAGGGGCCGATCCACGCGATCTTCGTGGCCATCGGCGGCGGCGGGCTGGCCGCCGGCATCGGCGCCTACGTGAAGCAGGTGCGCCCCGAGATCCGGCTGATCGGCGTGCAGACGACCGACTCCGACGCGATGGCACGCTCGATCAAGGCCGGGCGCCGCATCGAGCTGCACGACGTGGGGCTGTTCTCGGATGGCACGGCGGTCAAGAAGGTCGGCGAGGAGACCTTCCGGCTGTGCCGAGAGTACCTCGACGACATCGTCCTGGTCGACACCGACGCGCTGTGCGCGGCGATCAAGGACGTGTTCCAGGACACCCGCTCGATTCTCGAGCCGGCCGGCGCGCTGTCGGTGGCGGGGGCCAAGGCCTACGTCGAGGCCGCCGCCGCGCGCGGCGAGCCGCTGGCAGGCCAGACGCTGGTGGCGATCGCCTGCGGCGCGAACATGAATTTCGACCGGCTGCGTTTCGTGTCCGAGCGCGCGGAAATCGGCGAGCAGCGCGAAGCGGTGTTCGCCGTGACGATCCCCGAGGAGCGCGGCAGCTTCCGCCGGTTCTGCGAGCTGGTCGGGCCGCGCAACGTGACCGAGTTCAACTACCGGATCGCCGATCCGCGCGTGGCCCACGTCTTCGTCGGCGTGCAGGTCGCCGACCGTGCCGAGGCGGCCGAGATCGCGCGCAACTTCGAGGCGCACGGTTTCAGGACACTGGACCTCACCGACGACGAACTCGGCAAGCTGCACGTGCGCCACATGGTCGGCGGGCACTCGCCGCTGGCCCGCAACGAGCTGCTGTACCGCTTCGAGTTCCCCGAACGTCCTGGCGCCCTGACACGGTTCCTGACCAGCATGAGCCCGGCCTGGAACATCTCGCTGTTCCACTACCGCAACCATGGCGCCGACTACGGCCGCATCCTGGTGGGCCTGCAGGTGCCGGCCGGCGACAAGAAGGCGTTCCGCGAATTCCTGGCGACCGTGGGCTACCGTCACTGGGACGAGAGCAATCATCCCGCCTACCGCCTGTTCCTGGCGGCCGGCGGCGAAACGAGCTGATTCGGCGAAGCCCCCGATGCGCATCGCGATCATCGACGACGACGCGGCGCTGGGCGAGAGCGTCGCGTCGTCGCTGACCGCCGTCGGCTGGCACTGCCGGGTCTTCGGCGACGGGCGCTCGTTCCTGGCGACGCTGCACCGCGAGAGCTACGACGCCTACGTGCTGGACTGGGGCCTGCCCGACATGTCGGGGCTCGACGTGCTCAAAGCGATCCGTGCACGGGTTCCCGGCGCCGTCCCGGTCCTGTTCCTGACCGCGCGCGACGCCGAGGACGACGTGATCGAGGCCCTCGCGGCCGGGGCCGACGACTTCCTGGTCAAGCCGCCGCGAATGGGCGAACTGCAGGCGCGCCTGCAGGCGCTGTCGCGGCGTGCAGCAGGCGTCGCGGCCGTGGACGTGTTCGAGTACGACCGGTTCCGCTTCGACCTCAAGACCCAGCAGGCCTGGAGTTCCGGTGCACCGGTCGAACTGACCCAGAAGGAGTTCCTGCTGGCGGTGTTCCTGCTGCGCAACCTCGGCAAGCCGCTGTCGCGCGGCCACATCCGCGAGTCGGTCTGGGGCCGCGACACCGAGGTCCCTTCGCGAACGATGGACACGCACGTCTCGCGGGTTCGCACCAAGCTGTCATTGCGCCCGGACAGCGGATACCTGCTGGCGCCGGTCTACAGCTACGGGTACCGGCTCGAGCAGCTCGCGCGATCGGCGCCGCCCGAAACGGCCGCCCGCTGACCCCGCGATGACGGCCCGCGCCGCGCGCACGGCGATGCGATCCGCCCGGGGAGCGCGGGCGGTGCTCGCAGCCACGACGGCGCTCATCGCCGTGGCCGGGCCCGCGTCCGCAGTCGCCCAGGTCGCCGAGCCACACCAGGAGCTGCTCTATCGGGTGCAGACGGGCGACACGCTGATCGGCATCGGGCAGCGGCTGCTGGACTCGCCCGAACGCTGGCGCGACGTCCGCCGTCTGAACCGGATCGACGAGCCGCGCCGGATGCATCCCGACACCGAGCTGCGGATCCGCTACGACTGGATCCGCAGCGAGCCGTCCACGCTGCGCGTCGAGCGCGCCGGCGGCACGACCACGCTCGACGGGTCGCCGGCGGCGCCGGGCGCCGTCGGGCGCGAAGGCAGCCGCATCGAGACGGGTGCGGACGGCGTCGTGGAGCTGCTGCTCGAGGACGGCACCCGGCTGACGATCCCCCCCGCGTCGGCCGTGCGCATCGACCGGCTGCGGCACTACCTGTCGCCCGAGGCGCTCGAAGTCCAGATCGCCGTCGAGCGGGGGGCGGTCGACACCGCCGCAGCCAGGAACCGCAAACGCCCGCTGCGGATCCGCACGCCTTCGGCGACCGCCGCCGTTCGCGGCACCGAATTCCGGGTTCGAGACCGACAGTCGGACACGGCGATCGAAGTGCTCGACGGCCGGGTCGCTGCGCGCAGCGACGGCGACGACGTGGCGCTTGCGACCGGCCAGGGCGCCATCGCAGCGCCGGGGCGCGCGCCGCAGCTCGAGGCGCTGCTGCAGCCGCCGACGCTGGCGCGGCTGCCGGGGCGCATCGAAACCGTCGCGGCCCGGCTGCCGTTCGATGCACTTGCCGGCGCTGCCGGCTACCGGGTCCAGGTCGCCCGCGACGAGGCGTTCACGCTGCTGCTTTCGGACACCGTGACCGCGACGCCCGAAGTCACGATCGTGTCGCGCAACGACGGCGTGCTGCACGTGAGGGCGCGCGGCTCCTCCAGCCTGGGCCTGGAGGGGCTGCAGTCGCAGGCCGCCCGCATCGAAGTCGCCGCACGTCCCGAGCCGCCGCTGCCGCTGAAGCCGACCGACCGCGGCGTCACCTTCGACTCGGCGGTGGAACTGGGCTGGGCCGAGCCGCGGGGGATCGGCGCGTACCGGCTGCAGGTCGCGGCCGACCCGGCGTTCACGACGACGGTGTACGACCGCTCGGGGCCCGAGCCGACGCGAAGCGTCGAACTGCCTGCGCTGAGCGGCCCCTCGGCACAGTGGTGGTGGCGCGTCGCGGCGATCGACGGCGCCCGCCAGGGGCCGTTCTCGGCAGCCCGTCGCTTCGAGCAGCGCCCGATCGGCGGTGCGCCGTCCGCACAGGTGGACGACGATCGCATCGAGCTCGCGTGGGCGGACCTGCCGGGTCACCGATACCAGCTGCAGGTGGCACGCGATATGGTCTTTGCCGCGCCGCTGGTCACCCGCGACCTCGCCACGCCGTCGCTGACCCTCGACGCCCTGCCACCCGGGGTGTATTACACCCGCGTGCGCAGCATCGATCCGCAGGGCGTGGAGTCGCCGTTCGGCCCGGTGCAGCGCTTCGAGATCAAGGCGCTGGTGCGCACCGGCGCGGGGCCGCCGCTGCGCTCGGGCAGCGGCGCCCCGATCGAACTGCAGCCGCCGCGCTGACGGTCGTGCCCCTGTCGCGCGCAGCGATCGAGTGGTGGGTGCTGACCGTGGGGCTGGTCGCACTCGTGCTGGGGCTCGGGCACTTCGCCGAGCTGCGCCCGGGAAACCTGATCACGCGCATCGACTCGGGCCTCTACGACATCGGCCTGCGGCGCTGGGCCGCCGCGCCGCGCGAGGACGTGGTGATCGTCGCGGTCGACGACACGAGCCTGGCGCAGGTCGGCCGCTGGCCCTGGCGCCGGGCGATCAGCGCGCGGCTGCTCGAGTCGATCCAGGCGGCCGGTCCCCGCGTGATCGGCGTCGACCTGCTGTTCGTCGAGTCGGCCGAGGGCGACGAACAACTGGGACTCGCGGCCCGCGGCGGCGCGCCGGTGGTGCTTCCGGTGGCGCGTCACCGCGCCACGCACGGCCGCGACCGGCCGCTGCTGCCGATCCCGGAGCTCGGCGCCGGCCGCCTGCTCGGGCACGTGGAGTTCGCGCCGGACCCCGACGGCGTGATTCGTGGCCTGTACCTGCGCGAGGGCGGATTCGACGCGATGTCGTGGCTGCTCGCCAGGGGACGCCTGGAGCCCGGCGACGGCGAGCAGACGCTGGACCTCGCACTCGAGGCCCCGCAGTGGGAGCGCGAGGACCTCGTGCGGCCGGGCGGGCTGAGCGGCCGGGTCGCCCAGATACCGGCCGCGAGCCTGCTGCGTGGCGAAGCCGGTGCAGCCGCGCTGCGCGACCGCATCGTGCTGGTGGGCGCCACGGCACGCGGTCTGGGCGACACGTACTCGACGACGGTCTATGCCGATGCGTCGCTGGTGTCGGGCGTCGAGCTGCACGCGGCGGCCGTCTCGGCGATGCTCGACGCCCGCCTCGTGCGCGATGCCCCGGCACCGTGGCGGCTGTCGCTGATGGCGGCGATCCTGGTCGCGGTGATGACCTGGCTGTATTTCACCGAGCCGCGCGGGGGACTGCTGGCGGTGACCGTGGCCATCGTCGGTGTCACCGCGGCGACGGTCGCGGCGCTGGGCGCCGGCTGGTGGCTGGCCCCGGGCAGCCTGCTGATCGGCCTGGTGCTGGCCTTTCCGCTGTGGAGCTGGCGCCGGCTGAGCGCCGCCTCGGCCGGCCTGATCGTCGAGGCGGCCCAGCTCGAGGCG
>CAYGZN010000182.1:0-6458 GCA_964354355.1 uncultured Burkholderiaceae bacterium
TTGTCGACCGCCAGCGCCTTCTCCACCAGATAGCCGGTGACGAACTCCAGCGCCTTGCCGTTGGCGAGGTCACGGGCGGCGGCGTCCGGCGAGGCGCCGCCGAGGTGCCACCACAGCCAGCCGACGAACGCGAACGAGACCGCGACCCACACCAGCGACCAGACGGTCGCCTCGCGCATCGACACGCTGTGCGCGCCCTGCTTGTTCATGGCCAGGAAGTCCACGAGCAGCGCGACCAGGACGAACGCGGCAAACAGCGACCACATCAGCGGGGTGCCGATCGAAATCATGCAATTCCTCTACGACCGTCCGGGCGGGGGACGGATGGGGTGGACGAAGGCCCTCGTTGGTCTTGCCGGACGCGGCGCACGATGCGCCGCGGCCCGCGGCACCGGGACGCCGGCCGGGTGCCCACCCGATCCGCCATCCGGACTGACGATGCCGCAGCAGACGGAACCCGAACGGTCCCAGCGAGCTACTCCCCGACAGAGGCGTGCGCATTGGACAGTCCGCGGGGGCCGGAGTCAACGAATTCCCCGCGGATCGCGGGGACAAGCACGGGCGCGGGGGCTACGGCGGGGACTTGGGAAGGCCGTCGCTCGCGACCGGACCCGCCGGGTTCGCCGGGACCGGCGCCACCGGCGTGCCTGCGTCCTCGGGCGCCGTGCTGCGCGCCTTGACGAAGCCGGCGAGCCAGATGCCCAGCTCGTACAGCAGCACCAGCGGGATCGCGAGCATGAACTGCGACAGCACGTCGGGCGGGGTCAGCACGGCGGCCACCACGAACGCCCCGACCACGACGTAGCGGCGCGCCTCGCGCAGCTGCTGCGGGGTCACCATGCCGGCCTTGACCAGCAGCATCTGGACCACCGGCACCTCGAACGTCAGTCCGAACCCGAAGAAGATCGACAGCGTGAAGTCCCAGTACTTCTGCAGGTCCTGCAGGGTCTCGGCCCCGGTCTGCGCCGAGAACGAGATGAAGAACTTGTAGGCGGCCGGCAGCACGAACAGGTAGGCGAACGAGATCCCCAGCACCATGAAGAACACGCTGGACACGATCAGCGGCAGCGCGAATCGCTTCTCGTGCTCGTACAGCCCCGGCGCGACGAACGCCCACGCCTGGTACAGGACCCACGGCAGCGCAAGCAGGAACGCGGCCAGGAACGAGACCTTGGTCAGCGTGAAGAACGCGCCGGCCTGATCGGTGAAGATCGGCTTGGTGCCCGGCGGCAGCGCCTGGTACAGCGGCTGCGACAGGAACTTCATGATCTCGCCGGAGAAATAGAAGCACACGCCGAACAGGATCAGCACGACGACCAGCGAGCGGATCAGGCGGTCGCGCAGCTCGACCAGGTGCGAGATGAAGCTCTCTTCCTGGCTCATCGGTGCAACGGCCTTCGCGGACGCTTCAGGCCCAGCGCCTTCTCGCGCTCGATGCGCCGGTCCTTGATCCGCTCGCGCTGGCGGCGCACCGCGTAGATGCTGTCCCAGTCGGTGCGCGGCTCGGCGGACGCCGCGTCGCCCTCGATCGACTTCTGCACCTGGTCGAACTCGGACTGCGCGGCCGACACGGTCGACTGGACCGACGACTCGATCTCGCGCGCGGCCTCGGTCATCTGGTTCTTCAGGTTGCGCAGCTCCTCGAGCTCCATCTGCCGGTTGATGTCGGTCTTGACATCGTCGACGTAGCGGCGCAGCTTGCCCAGCCACTGGCCGGCCTGGCGCGCCACGCGCGGCAGGCGCTCGGGCCCGAGCACGACCAGCGCCACCACGGCGATCAGCATCATCTCGGAGAAACCGATGTCAAACATGCCGGAGGCTCATCGAGGATGCGAGGGGCTCATCGAGGGCAGATCGAACGCGGCGATGCCTGTCCCACCAAAGAAATCGAGCGGCCCGCAGCCGCTCGCGCCGGATCCGGCCGCGCGAAGCGCGGCACGGCATCGCGTCAACTCTTGGACTTGGCCTCGACGTCGATGGTCTTGGCCGACTGCGCGTCCGCCGAGGCCGACTCGCTGCCCTCCTTCATGCCTTCCTTGAACCCCTTGACCGCACCGCCCAGATCCGACCCCATGTTACGAAGCTTCTTGGTGCCGAACACCAGCATGACGATCACGAGGACGATCAACCAGTGCCAAATGCTCAATGAACCCATGTTGCGACTCCTTTGCTGCGACGACCGTCGGGGCGTCAGGCAGACTTGATCCCGCCGCGCAGCGGCTCCGGTCCACCGATGACGTGGACGTGAAGATGATACACCTCCTGCCGACCGACCCGCCCGTTGTTGATCACCACCCGGAAGCCGTCCGTCGCGCCCTGCTCGCGGGCCAGCTGCCCGGCCACGCCCAGCATCCGCCCCAGCACGGACTGGTGCGCGAGGCCGGCGTCGTAGAGGTTCTCGAGGTGGACCTTCGGCACGATCAGGAAGTGCACCGGCGCGGCCGGGTGCTGGTCGTGGAACGCGAAGATCGCGTCGTCCTCGTAGACCTTGCGGCTCGGAATCTCGCCCCGCGCGATCTTGCAGAAGATGCAGTCCTGGCTCACGACCTGTCCTTTCGCAGTGCCTTTTCGTCGATTCCGGAGGTGCCTTCGCGCCGTTCGAGCTCGGCCAGCACGTCGGCGGGCGCCAGCCCGTAATGGGCGAGCATCACCAGCGTATGGAACCACAAGTCGGCCGTTTCGGCGACGATGCGCACCGGATCGCCGTCTTTGGCCGCCATCACCGTTTCGGTGGCCTCCTCGCCGATCTTCTTGAGGATCGCGTCCTCGCCCTGGCGCAGCAGCCGCGCGACATAGGACGTGGCGGGGTCGGCGCCGCGGCGCGAGGCCACGATCGCCGCGAGGCGCGCCAGCGTGTCGTTGCCGCTCATCGGTAGATCGTCCCGGGGTCGCGCAGCACCGGGTCGGTGACCACCCAGCGGTCACCCTCGAGCCGGCTGAAGAAGCAGCCGTGGCGCCCGGTGTGGCAGGCGATGCCGCCCGACTGCTCGACCTTGAGCAGCACGACGTCGCCGTCGCAGTCGAGCCGGACCTCGCGCACGCGTTGCGTGTGCCCCGATTCCTCGCCCTTGCGCCACAGGCGCGCACGCGAGCGCGACCAGTAGACGGCCTGGCCGGTGCGCACCGTCTCCAGCAGCGCCTCGCGGTCCATCCACGCGACCATCAGGACCTTCTGGGTCAGCACCTCCTGGGCGATCGCCGTGACCAGCCCCGCGGCGTCCCAGCGCACGGCGTCCAGCCACGCCTCGCGCGCGTCGCTCACTGCAGCCGGACCGCAATGCCCTGCCCGGCCATGAAGGTCTTGGCCTGGCGGACGGTGAACTCGCCGAAGTGGAAGATGCTCGCGGCGAGCACGGCGTCGGCCCGCCCGAGCGTCACCCCGTCGGCCAGGTGCTGCAGGGTGCCGACGCCGCCGGAGGCGATCACGGGAATCGTGACGGCATCGGCGATCGCGCGGGTCAGGCCCAGGTCGAAGCCCTGGCGCGTCCCGTCGCGGTCCATGCTGGTCAGCAGGATCTCGCCGGCGCCCAGGCGCTCGAGCTCGCGGGCCCACGCGATCGCGTCGCGACCGGTCGGCGTGCGCCCGCCGTGGGTGAACACCTCCCAGTGGCCGGCCCCGGCCTGCTTGGCGTCGATCGCCACCACGATGCACTGTGCGCCGAAGCGCCCGGAAGCGTCGGCCACCAGCCGCGGGTTCTGCACGGCCGCCGTGTTGATCGAGATCTTGTCGGCCCCGGCGTTGAGCAGGCGGCGCACGTCCTCGACGCCGCGCACGCCGCCGCCGACGGTCAGCGGGATGAACACCTCGTCGGCCACCGACTCGATCACGTGCAGGATGATGTCGCGCTGGTCGCTCGAGGCGGTGATGTCCAGGAACGTCAGCTCGTCGGCACCCTGCTCGTCGTAGCGGCGCGCGATCTCGACGGGGTCACCCGCATCGCGAAGCGCCAGGAAGTTGACGCCCTTGACGACTCGACCGGCCGTGACGTCCAGGCACGGGATGATCCGCTTGGTCAGCATCGCGGGCTCCGCGGGGTTCGGCCGGGGCGCACTCAGGGCTTGCCGAGCTCGTCGGCGCGCGCCTGGGCGGCCGGGAAGTCGAGCGTGCCCTCGTAGATGGCGCGCCCGACGATCGCCGCCTCGATGCCCTCGGACTCGACCGCACACAGCCGGTCGATGTCCTCCAGGCTGCTCACGCCGCCCGAGGCGATCACCGGCACGGTCAGGCTGCGCGCCAGCCGCACGGTTGCCTCGATGTTGACGCCGCCCAGCATCCCGTCACGCCCGATGTCGGTGTAGACGACGGCTGCGACGCCGTAGCCCTCGAACTTCTTGCCCAGGTCGACGACGTCGTGGCCGGTGAGCTTGCTCCAGCCGTCGGTGGCGACCTTGCCGTCGCGCGCGTCGAGCCCGACCATGATCTGGCTGGGAAACGCGCCGCACGCGTCGTGCAGGAAGCCGGGGTTCTTGACGGCCGCGGTCCCGATGATCACGTAGCCGATGCCGTCGTCCAGGTAGCGTTCGATCGTGTCGAGGTCGCGAATGCCGCCGCCGATCTGGATCGGCACCTCGGAACCGACCTCGGCGACGATCGCCTTGATCGCCGCCTCGTTGCGCGGCTTGCCGGCGAACGCGCCGTTGAGGTCGACCAGGTGCAGGCGCCGCGCGCCCAGTTCGATCCAGCGACGCGCCATCGCCGCCGGGTCGTCCGAGAACACGGTCGCCTGGGCCATGTCGCCCTGCTTCAGGCGCACACAGCGGCCGTCCTTGAGGTCGATCGCGGGTATCAGCAGCATAGGTCGGACATGCAGGGGTCGCCGGGGGTTGGGAGCGGGTTGGGGGATGGACGAAGCCGCCTCGCGCACGCGAGCAGGGTCGGTGGACCGTCAGGGTCGCCAGCGGACGAAGTTCTCGTAGAGTCGAAGGCCGTTGGCCGCGCTCTTCTCGGGGTGGAACTGGGTGGCGAAAATATTATCCCGCGCCACGGCGCAGGTAAAGCCGAGCCCGTGGTCGGTGGTGCCGACGGTCAGATCGGCGGCGCCCGGCTCGACGAAGTAGCTGTGCACGAAATAGAAGTAGGCGCGATCGGGCACGCCCGCCCAGATCGGGTGCGCCCGGGTCTGCGTGACCTCGTTCCAGCCCATGTGGGGAACCTTCAGGCGCGCGCCGTCGGGCGCGACCATGCGGGCCGCCGGAAACTTCACGACCCGCCCGGGAAGCAGTCCCAGGCCGGGCGTGTTGCCTTCCTCGCTGCGCTCGAACAGCATCTGCTCGCCGATGCACACGCCGAACAGCGGCTTGCTGCGGGCCGCCTCGAGCACCGCCGGGCGCAGCCCCGACTCGTCGAGGTGGCGCATGCAGTCCGGCATCGCGCCCTGGCCGGGGAAGACGACGCGCCCGGCGGCGCGGACCTGTGCCGCATCGCCGGAGATCAGCACGCGCGCCTTCGGGGCGACGTGCTCGAGGGCCTTGGCCACCGAGCGCAGGTTGCCCATGCCGTAGTCGACCACGACGATCGTCGTCACGGGCGTCCCAGCGCAGGCATGACGTGCGGCAGACTGTCGGCGATCCTCTCGAGCGCCAGCGCCGCCGGGATCAGCCCGAGCAGGGCCGGGACCGCGATCACGCACGCGACCGCCCCGGGGGCGATGCAGGTCGTGCGCTCGCGCTCGGCGCCGGTGTGCCCGGTGGTCAGGCTGATGAACCCCGGCAGCGCCCCCAGCGGGTTGACCCGCGCCAGCAGCCAGACGAACGACTTGAACCAGTCCACGGGGCGCAGACTCAGCCCGACAGGCTGCCCTTGGTCGACGCAATGACGTCACGGGCACGCGGGTCGAACTCGAGCGCCATGCGCAGCGCGCGCGCGAACGCCTTGAAGACGGTCTCGCACTGGTGGTGGGCGTTGCCGCCGCGCAGGTTGTCCACGTGCACGGTCATGCGCGCGTGGTTGACGAAGCCCTGGAAGAACTCGTGCGCCAGGTCGACGTCGAACTGCCCGATCATCGCGCGGGCGAACGGCACGTGCCATTCCAGGCCCGGCCGGCCGGAGAAGTCGACGACGACCCGCGACAGCGACTCGTCCAGCGGCACGTATGCGTGTCCGTAGCGCCGGATGCCCTTCTTGTCGCCGACGGCGTTGGCCACCGCCTGGCCCAGCGTGATGCCGATGTCCTCGACCGTGTGGTGCGCGTCGATGTGCAGGTCGCCCTCGGCCTCGACGTCGAGGTCGATCAGGCCGTGGCGGGCGATCTGGTCGAGCATGTGGTCCAGGAACGGCACCCCGGTGGCCAGGTTCTGGCGGCCGGTGCCGTCCAGGTCGATCCGGACCCGGATGCGGGTCTCGGCGGTGTCGCGTCGGACTTCGGCGGTTCGCATGGTGTCGGACGGGCGGGCGCCCGGGTGGTCAGGTCGCTGCCGCCCCGGGAAGGTCGGCCAGGCTGGAACCCAGCGCCTGCAGC
>CAYGZN010000183.1:0-6392 GCA_964354355.1 uncultured Burkholderiaceae bacterium
CGCGCGAGCGGGAGTCCTGAGGCGCGCGACCAGCGCCGGCGCACCCGACGGCGGCACGTTCGACGCCCGTGTGCCCGACGCCGGCGCGCACGGTCAGCCGGCGCGCCGCTTGAGCCGGTGCGCGAACTGCTTGCGGAACTTCGCGACCTTCGGGCCGACGACCATCATGCAGTAGCCCTGGTGCGGGTTGCGCGCGAAGTAGCGTTGGTGATAGGCCTCGGCCGGCCAGTAGTCGGGCAGCGGCGCCAGCTCGGTCACGATCGGGTCGTCGAACACGCGCTGGCGTTCGAGCTCGTCGATCAGCTGCCGCGCGAGCTCGCGCTGCGCCTCGTCGTGCCAGAAAATCACCGAGCGGTACTGCGTGCCCGCGTCGTTGCCCTGCCGGTTCAGCGTGGTGGGGTCGTGGATCGCAAAGAAGATCTGCAGGACGTCGCGGTACCCGATCCGATCGGTGTCGTACGTCACGCGCACCACCTCGGCGTGGCCGGTGTCGCCGCCGCACACCTGCTCGTAGCTCGGGGCGCGCGTCGCGCCGCCTGCGTAGCCGGATTCCACCGACACCACGCCGTCCACGTCGAGGTAGACCGCCTCGAGGCACCAGAAGCAGCCGCCGCCGATCGTCGCCGTTTCCGTCTTCATCGTGTCAGGTCCCGTTCAAGCGGCCACCAGCGCACCCAGCAGCAGGCTGGCCACCGTCATCACCATCGTGAGCCCGAGCAGCGCGCCCACCACGAGCTCGGCCCCGTCGTCGCGGGTCACGCCGAGCATCCTGCGAACGCCTTGAGCATACAGGAAGCAGCTGTAGCCGAAGGCCGGCAGGCACAGCACCACCATGGGCATGAAGAACAGCGCGCTCGCGGCCAGGAACACCGGCATCGTGCCGAAGATCGCCACGTTGAATGCCGCGACGAAGTCGCGTCGCCCGCCGCACATCGGCGCCAGCAGCGCGAGCAGCGCCGCCAGCGTCGTCGGTGCCGCGAGCGCCGAGAACAGCACCACCAGGATCGACGCCGAGCCGTACAGCTGATGCGTGCCGTGGCCCCAATCGGGGCTCCACGACGCGTTCAGCCAGGTCCAGCCGATCTGGTGCGCCAGCGCGATCACGATCGCGAACGGCACGACGACGCGCAGGAACAGCTGCCTCGGGGCGATCGGGTGCACGCTGAGGTCGCGCCACACCGCGTCCGGCCAGACCATCAACAGCACCATCCGCCGCAACGCGCCCGTGTGCACCGCAGTCCCCTGCCGCGCGAGCGGCCACCCGTCCGGACCCTGGGTCAGCGCACCGTGCGGCGCGCCGCATCCTCCTTCGCACGCTGCATCGTGGTGTGCAGCTGCGAGGCACCCGTATGGTACTGCACCGGCCAGCCGACGCCGCGGTAGTCGGCGTCGGCCGCCGCGCGCAGCGTGAAATAGGGATCGGCCAGGTGCGGCCGCGCCAGCGCCACCAGGTCGGCGCGCCCCGAGATCAGCAGCGTGTTGACCTGGTCGGCCGTGGTCACGGCGCCCACGGCCATCGTGGCCATCCCCGCCTCCAGACGGATCTGCTCGGCAAACACCGCCTGGTACATGCGGCCGTACACGGGCTTGGAGGCCGGGTCCGTCTGGCCGCTCGACACGTCCATCAGGTCGCAGCCGGCCGCCTTCAGCGCGCGGGCGATCTCGACCGAGTCGGCGCCGGTCAGCCCGCCCGGAATCCAGTCGGTCGCCGAGATCCGCACGCTCATCGGCCGGCGGCTCGGCCACACCGCGCGCACCGCCTCGAACACTTCCATCGGCCAGCGCATCCGGTTGGCCAGCGACCCGCCATAGGCATCGGTGCGACGGTTGGTGACCGGCGACAGGAAGCTCGCCAGCAGGTAGCCGTGGGCCATGTGCAGCTCGAGCATGTCGAAGCCCGCACGGTCGGCCAGGCGCGCGCTGTGCACGAACTGCGCGGTGATCGCGTCCATGTCGGCGCGGGTCATCTCGCGCGGCGTCTGGTTGACGCCGGCGCGGTACGGGATCGGCGAGGGGGACACCAGCGGCCAGTTGCGCGCGCCGTGCGACTCGTCCAGGGGCCAGTCCATCTGCCCCCAGCCGACCTGCGTCGAGCCCTTGCGGCCCGCGTGGCCGAGTTGCATGCAGAGGCGCGCGCCGCTGCGGGCGTGCGCGAAGTCGACGATCCGCGCGAACGCTGCAGCCTGCTCGTCGTTCCACAGCCCGGTGCAGCCCGGGGTGATGCGCGCCTGCGGCGACACGCAGGTCATCTCGACGAACACCAGCCCCGCGCCGCCGAGCGCGCGCGTGCCGTAGTGCACGAGGTGCCAGTCGTTGGGGACGCCGTCGACCGCGCAGTACTGCGCCATCGGCGAGACCACCACCCGGTTCTGCACCGGCATGTCGCGCAGTCGCAGCGGCGCGAACATCGGCGGCGCGTCCAGCCACGGCGCCTCGGCCGCAGCCGCAATGCCCAGCGCGTCGGCCTGCTGCCGGTTCCACCAGCGGGTCGCCTCGCGCACCAGCCCCGCGTCGCGCAGTTTCAGGTTGTCGTAGGTGATCTGCTTGCTGCGCGTGAGCAGCGACACGTTGAACTGGA
Source organism: uncultured Burkholderiaceae bacterium (assembly GCA_964354355.1). Lineage (GTDB taxonomy): Bacteria > Pseudomonadota > Gammaproteobacteria > Burkholderiales > Burkholderiaceae_E > CAYGZN01. Next base: position 2,579 of record CAYGZN010000183.1, read on the forward strand.
CCGGGTCCATGCCCCAGAAGCGCCGCACGTTCTCGAACCACACCAGCGACACGTTGGCCGAGTGCTGGATGCGCCCGACCTCGTTGCGCCGCGACTGCTCGTACAGCGCCAGCGCGGCGGCCAGGTCGTCGGGGCGCTCGGCGATCGCATCGTCCAGCGCAATCGCGTCCTCCATCGCCAGCTTCGTGCCGGAGCCGATCGTGAAGTGGGCGGTGTGCGCGGCGTCGCCCAGCAGCACGACCGGCAGGCCCTCGATCGTCGCGTGCCAGGTCTCGCAGGTGATCGTCGGGAACTGTCGCCAGAACGACCGGTTGGTCAGCACGCGCGCCCCCTTGAGGTCGTCGGCGAACAGTTGCTCGACCCAGGCCGCGGTCGCGGCCTCGTCCTCGACGCCGAGACCCGACGCCAGGAAGGCCTCGTTGGTGGTCTCGATGACGATCGTCGACTCGCCGGGGCGGTACTGGTAGGCGTGCATGTTCCAGATGCCGCCGCGCGGATCCTCGCGGAAGCTGTAGTAGAAACCCGGCAGGTTCATGTTCGCGCCCAGCCACACGAAGCGGTTGGTGCGCGGGTCGACGCCGGGGCGGAAAAGCGCCCGGTGCCCTTCCCTGACGGCGCTGTTGATGCCGTCCGACGCGATCACCAGGTCGGCGCCGCGATGCGCGGACAGGCCGGCGTCCTCGGTCTGGTAGCGCACCGGGATGCCGAGTTCGGCCGCGCGCGCCTGCAGGATCTGCAGCAGCTTGAGGCGGCCGATCCCCGAGAAGCCGTGGCCGGAGGACTTCAGCACGTGCCCCTTGTACTGCACGTGGATGTCGCCCCAGTACGCGAAGTTCGCCTCGATCTCGCGGCGGCTGGGCGCATCGGCGCGCTCCAGGTTGCCGAGCGTCTCGTCCGACAGCACGATGCCGAATCCGAACGTGTCGTGCGGGCGGTTGCGCTCGACGACGTCGATCGCGGCATCGGGGAAGCGCTTCTTCAGCAGGATCGCGGCGTACAGGCCGGCCGGGCCACCGCCGATGACGTCGATGCGCATGACTGTCTCCTGGAAACGTGGGCGTGTTCGGGGCAAGGCGTGGTCGCGAAGCCGGTTCGTTCGCGGGTTGCGCGCCAGATGCTTTAAGTCTAAAGTATCCGGCATGGCCACGACAAGTCCCGTTCCCGCTGCGGGCGCCGCCGGGCAGCCGGCCGGGCAGCCGGAGCACCACGGCGCACGCCTCGACTATGCGTCGCAGATGAGCTACGGCGACTACCTGCAGCTGGACGCGCTGCTGGCCGCGCAGCACACGCGCTCGGGCGACCACAACGAGCTGCTGTTCATCATCCAGCACCAGACCAGCGAACTGTGGATGAAGCTGGCGCTGCACGAGCTGCGCGCGGCGCGCGAGCACCTTCGGATCGACCAGCTGCCGCCGGCGTTCAAGATGCTGGCCCGCGTGTCCCGGATCATGGAGCAGCTGGTCCACGCGTGGGACGTGCTGACGACGCTGACGCCGTCGGAGTACTCGGCGCTGCGTCCGCACCTGGGCTCGTCCTCGGGGTTCCAGTCGTACCAGTACCGCGAGATCGAGTTCATGCTGGGCAACAAGAACCCGGTGATGGTCAAGCCCCACGCCCACCACCCCGCGCGCATGGCGGAGGTCGAGCGGGCGCTGCACGAACCTTCCCTGTACGACGAATCGATCCGGCTGGTCGCGCGCAGCGGCTTCGCGATCGAACCGGCACAGCTCGAGCGCGACTGGAGCAGTCCGCGACCCTTCTCCGACGGGCTCGAAGCCGCGTGGCTGGCCGTCTACCGGGAGCCGTCGCGGCACTGGGCGCTGTACGAACTCGCCGAGGAGCTGGTCGACCTGGAAGACGCGTTCCGGCAGTGGCGGTTCCGCCACGTGACGACGGTCGAGCGCATCATCGGCTTCAAGAGCGGCACCGGCGGCACCAACGGCGTGCCCTACCTGCGCAAGATGCTCGACACGGTGCTGTTTCCCGAACTCTGGAAAGTCCGCACGGACCTGTGACGCGATGAACAAGACCCTGCACCCTGCCGGATGGCCCAAGGCCAAGGGCTATGCCAACGGCATCGCCGCACGCGGCACCCTCGTGTCGATCGCGGGCCAGGTCGGCTGGCACCCCGACGGCCGCTGGGAGACCGACGACCTCGTCGGCCAGTGCCGCCAGGCGCTCGCCAACGTGCTGGCGGTGCTGCGGGAAGCCGGCGGCGGCCCCGAGCACATCGTGCGCATGACCTGGTACCTGACGAGCAAGCGCGACTACCTCGCGGCCGGCAAGGCGCTGGGCGCCGTCTATCGCGACCTGATGCGGGCGGCCGACGGCACCGTGTCGTACCCGGCGATGAGCGCCGTCGAGGTGGTGGCGCTGATCGAGGACCGCGCGAAGGTCGAGATCGAAGCGACCGCCGTGATCCCGGACTGAACCGGACCCGACACCCCCACCGAAGGACGCCACCGACATGAACGCACCTGACCGGTCCGCCGCGCCCAAGGCCGTCTTCAAGTGGGAGGACCCGCTGCTGCTCGATGCGCAGCTGACCGAGGACGAGCGCATGGTGCGCGACGCGGCGGCCGCCTACTGCCAGGACAAGCTCGCGCCGCGCATCGTCCAGGCGTTCCGCCACGAGACGACCGACGCCGCGATCTTTCGCGAGATGGGCGCGCTCGGGCTGCTCGGGCCCACGATTGCGCCCGAGTACGGCGGACCGGGCCTGAACTACGTGTGCTACGGGCTGATCGCACGCGAGGTCGAGCGCATCGACTCGGGCTACCGCTCGATGATGAGCGTGCAGAGCTCGCTGGTGATGGTGCCGATCTTCGAGTTCGGCACCGAGGCGCAGAAGAAGAAGTACCTGCCGAAGCTCGCCACCGGCGAGTGGATCGGCTGCTTCGGGCTGACCGAACCCAACCACGGCTCGGACCCGGGCAGCATGGAGACGCGCGCGCGCGCAGTGGCCGGCGGTTACGAGCTGAGCGGCGCCAAGATGTGGATCTCCAACTCGCCGATCGCCGACGTGTTCGTCGTCTGGGCCAAGTGCGTGGGCGGCGACTTCGACGGACGCATCAAGGGCTTCATCCTCGAGAAGGGCATGAAGGGCCTGTCGGCCCCGAAGATCCAGGGCAAGGTCGGCCTGAAGGCCTCGATCACCGGCGAGATCGTGATGGACGGCGTGGCGGTGTCGGCGGACCAGCTGATGCCCGGCGTCGAAGGACTCAAGGGACCGTTCACCTGCCTGAACAGCGCCCGCTACGGCATCGCGTGGGGTGCGCTGGGCGCGGCCGAGGACTGCTGGATGCGCTCGCGCCAGTACGTGCTCGACCGCAAGCAGTTCGGCCGCCCGCTGGCCGCGAATCAGCTGATCCAGAAGAAGCTCGCCGACATGCAGACCGAGATCACGCTCGGCCTGCAGGGCTGCCTGCGTCTGGGCCGCATGAAGGACGAGGGCACCGCCGCCGTGGAGATCACGTCGATCATGAAGCGCAACTCGTGCGGCAAGGCGCTGGACATCGCGCGCACCGCCCGCGACATGATGGGCGGCAACGGCATCTCCGACGAGTTCGGCGTCGCTCGGCACCTGGTCAACCTCGAGGTCGTCAACACCTACGAGGGGACCCACGACATCCACGCGCTGATCCTGGGGCGCGCGCAGACGGGCATCCAGGCGTTCTCCTAGACGCGCGACAGCACGACCGAATAGCGCCGCCGCGACGGCGTCAGGTTGCGCGGCAGGCGCTGCACCACGAAACCGTGGCGCGCGGCGGCGGCCTGCAGCTGCCGCGGGTCGATGTGCAGCAGCGCCAGTCCG
>CAYGZN010000184.1:0-6381 GCA_964354355.1 uncultured Burkholderiaceae bacterium
GATCGCGAAGCCGATGCCCAGCGAGCCGCCGGTGCGCGAGTAGATGGCGGTGTTGATGCCCAGCAGGCGCCCCTCGGTGTCGACCAGCGCGCCGCCCGAGTTGCCCGGATTGATCGCGGCGTCGGTCTGGATGAAGTTCTCGAACGTGTTGATGCCCAGCTGCGTGCGCCCCAGCGCCGAGATGATGCCCATCGTGACCGTCTGGCCGACGCCGAACGGGTTGCCGATGGCCAGCACCACGTCGCCGACGCGCGCGCCGTCCGGGTCCCCCGGCGTGATCGCCGGCACGTTCGGCAGCTCGATCCGCAGCACGGCCAGGTCGGTGTCGGGGTCGGTGCCCACGAGCCGGGCCTTCGCGCGGCGGCCGTCGGCCAGCAGCACCTCGATGTCGTCGGCGGCTTCCACGACGTGGTTGTTGGTCAGGATGATGCCCGAGGCGTCCACGATCACGCCCGAGCCCAGGCTGGAGTTCTGCTGGCGGCGCTGCTGGTCGCCGAAGAAGCGCCGGAACAGCGGGTCGTTCAGGAACGGGTGGTCGGGCGCGACCCGCATCTCCTTGGTCGTGAAGATGTTCACGACCGTGGGAATCGCGCGGCGCGCGGCCTCGCTGTATGACAGAATCGGCCGTGGGCCGGCGGCATCGCGCGACGGCTCCGGGGCCGCCGTGGCGGGCGACGGGGCCGGCGCGGGGCTCGGCTCCTGCCTGGCGAGCCGTTCGGGCAGCCACTCAGGTCGCAGCGTCGCGACCACGAACACCAGGCCCAGGCCGATCGCAACGGCCTGCGCGAAGGTCAACCAGAGTCGCTTGAGCATGAGGCCAGAGAAGCTGTCGTTGTCGCGAGGCGGCGTGGTGCCCACGGCCGAGCTGATTGCGCACCTCGACGAACTGCTGCAGGCGCGGCGGTTCGCGGATTATTGCCCAAACGGCCTGCAGGTGGAAGGAAGCGGCTCGGTGCAGCGCGTGGTGTGCGGCGTCACCGCCAGCCTCGCGGTGGTGCGGGCGGCCGCGCGCCTGGACGCCCAGGCGCTGCTGGTGCACCACGGCTGGTTCTGGCGCGGCGACGATCCGCGCGTGCTGGGGACCCGCCGCCAGCGTCTGGCCGAGACGCTGGCGGCGGGGCTGAACCTGATTGCCTACCACCTGCCGCTGGATGCGCACCCCGAGCTGGGCAACAACGCCCGGCTGGGCGCGATCATGGGCTGGGAGGTGGCCGGGCGGGCGGGCGACAACGAGCTGCTGAGCTGGGCGGACCTGCCCGAGGCCCGTGATGCGCGCTGGCTGGCCGACGGCCTGGCGCATGCGCTGGGTCGCGCCCCGCTGCTGGTGGGCGACCTGCAGCGGCCGATCCGGCGGCTGGCCTGGTGCACCGGCGCGGCGCAGGACCTGCTGCAGCAGGCGATCGACCTGGGCGCGGACGCCTTCGTCAGCGGCGAGATCGCCGAGCGCACCACGCACCTGGCCCGCGAGGCGTCGGTCATCTATGCGGGCGCGGGCCACCACGCCACCGAGCGCCACGGAATCCGCGCGCTCGGGGCCCACATCGGCCAGCGTTTCGGGCTGGACGTCGTGTTCGTCGACGACCCCAACCCCGTCTGACCGGCCCCGTCGCGGGCCGGTTGCGGCCCGCCGGGCGCTACTTCTTCAGCAGGTCGCGGATCTCGGCCAGCAGCACTTCGGAGGGCGGCGGCGGGGGCGGCGCGGCGGGGGGCTCGGCCTTCTTCCACGTGTTGATCTGGCGGACCAGCATGAAGATCACGAACGCCATCAGGATGAAGTTGATGAGGATCGTGATGAAGCTGCCATACGCGAACATCGGCACGCCGGCCTTCTTCAGCGCCTCGTAGGTGCTGGCGGTGCCCGGCGGCACGCTGCCCAGCGTCACGAACATGTTGGTGAAGTCGAGCTTGCCGCCGAACAGCGCCGAGATGACCGGCATGATGATGTCGCCGACCAGCGAGTCGACGATCTTGCCGAACGCCCCGCCGATGATCACGCCGACGGCGAGGTCGAACGCGTTGCCCTTGACCGCGAAGTCGCGGAATTCCGAAAGCGTGCTCATTTGGCCCTGTCCCTGGTTGATTCGTCCGCCCGCGCAGGCGGCATCCGGGGCCCAAGCTAGCACGGGCGGTCCGGTCCGAGCTATCGCGCCGGCGCGACACCGTGTCACACATCGTGTCGCGCTCCGGCCGAGGCCGCCTCGAAGTCCGCGGCGCAATACGCTAGAATCTCGGGTTGACGTGCGCGGTGGCCCGGCGGGCGGACGCGCACACCAGGATTCCGCGCACTCCGAGGTTCTTCGTCATGGCCGACCAGTCCAGCACCCTGCCCAACCCGGCATCCCCCCCGATGGAGTCCTCGAGGCGCACCGCGCTCGTGGTCACGTCGGTGGTCGGGGCCGCCGGCGCAGCAGCCGTCGTGGTTCCGTTCGTCAGCACCTTCCAGCCTTCCGAACGCGCCAAGGCGGCCGGCGCGCCGGTCGAGGCGGACATCGGCGGGATGCTGCCGGGCGAGCTGCGGCGGGTGGAGTGGCGGGGCAATCCGGTCTGGATCGTGCGGCGCACGCCCGAGATGCTCGCGTCGCTGAAGAAGACCGACGACAAGGTGCTCGACCCCAAGTCGACCAAGTACTACCAGTTTCCGTTGCCGCCGTACGCAGCGAACGAGGACCGCTCGATCAAGCCCGAGTACCTGGTCGTGGTCGGCATCTGCCCGCACCTCGGCTGCTCGCCGTCCGACAAGTTCCAGCCCGGCGCCCAGCCGTCGCTGCCCGACGACTGGGCCGGCGGCTTCCTGTGTCCGTGCCACGGCTCGACCTTCGACATGGCCGGCCGGGTGTTCAAGAACAAGCCGGCCAACGCCAATCTCGACGTGCCGCCCCACGCGTACCTGTCCGACACTCGCCTGCTGATCGGCGAGGACAAGAAGGCCTGAATCCCTCCGACCACGTCGTCCTCGCGGCAAGTGGGCCACCTGTTTGGATGAAGAGAGCATCTGATGGCAGCGGAAAAGAAAGTTGAAGCCACCGGCCTGCTGGGCTGGGTCGACCAGCGGTTCCCGCTGATGTCGACGTGGAAGGCGCACCTGTCGGAGTACTACGCGCCGAAGAACATGAACTTCTGGTACTTCTTCGGCTCGCTGGCGATGCTGGTGCTGGTGCTGCAGATCGTCACCGGCATCTTCCTGGTGATGCACTACAAGCCCGACGCCTCGAAGGCTTTCGAGTCGGTCGAGTACATCATGCGCGACGTGCCGTGGGGCTGGCTGGTGCGCTACATGCACTCGACCGGCGCGTCGGCGTTCTTCATCGTCGTGTACCTGCACATGTTCCGCGGCTTGCTGTACGGGTCGTACCGCAAGCCGCGCGAACTGATCTGGATCTTCGGCTGCCTGATCTTCCTGTGCCTGATGGCCGAGGCGTTCTTCGGCTATCTGCTGCCGTGGGGCCAGATGTCCTACTGGGGTGCGCAGGTGATCGTGAACCTGTTCTCCGCGATCCCGTTCATCGGCCCGGACCTGTCGGTGTGGATCCGCGGCGACTACGTGGTGGGCGACGCCACGCTGAACCGCTTCTTCGCGTTCCACGTGATCGCCGTGCCGCTGGTGCTGCTGGGGCTGGTGGTCGCGCACCTGCTGGCGCTGCACGAGGTTGGCTCCAACAACCCCGACGGTGTCGAGATCAAGGACCGGAAGGACGCTCAGGGCCGCCCGCTCGACGGCATCCCTTTCCACCCGTACTACACCGTGCACGACATCATGGGCGTGGGGGTGTTCCTGATCGTGTTCTCGGCGGTGATGTTCTTCGCGCCCGAACTGGGCGGCTACTTCCTCGAGTACAACAACTTCATCCCGGCCGACCCGCTGAGGACGCCTCTGCACATCGCCCCGGTCTGGTACTTCACGCCGTACTACTCGATCCTGCGTGCGACCACCGAGGAATTCCTCAAGTGGCAGCTGCTGCCGTTCCTGCTGATCTACCTGGCGATCGTCTGGATGAGCTCGGCGAAGCAGCTGTCCAAGGTGATCGCGCTGCTGGCGGTGGGCGCGATGGCGGTCGGCTTCTTCGTGCTCGACGCGAAGTTCTGGGGCGTGGTGGCGATGGGCGCCTCGGTGCTGATCTTCTTCGCGCTGCCCTGGATCGACAACAGCCCGGTCAAGTCGATCCGCTACCGGCCGGGCTGGCACCGCTGGGTGCTCGGCCTGTTCGTCGTGGTGTTCGTCGTGCTCGGCTACTTCGGGGTTCAGGCGCCGTCGCCGTTCGGCGAGCGCATGTCCCAGATCTGCACGCTGCTGTACTTCGCGTTCTTCCTGCTGATGCCGTGGTGGAGCGCGATGGGCGAGTTCAAGCGCGTCCCCGACCGGGTGACCTTCGCGCCGCACTGAAGACAACGACGAGACTCAGGCCATGATCCACTGGTTCCATCGCACCGCCCTCAGTCGCCTGCTGGCCCTTCCGGTCGTCATCGCGGCGCTGCTGGGCCCCGGGGCCGCCGCGGCCGCGGGCGGCGGGTACCCGCTCGACCACTTCCCGACGGCCAAGCTGACCGACCAGGCCGCGCTGCAGAACGGCGCCAGGCTGTTCGTCAACTACTGCCTCAACTGCCACAGCGCGAACCTGATGCGTTACAACCGTCTGCAGGACCTGGGCCTGTCCGTCGACCAGATCCGCGACAACCTGCTGTTCACCGCGGACAAGGTCGGCGAGCCGATGAAGACGGCGATGGCGCCAGCCGACGCGAAGAGGTGGTTCGGCGCATTGCCGCCCGACCTGTCGGTGATCGCGCGGGCCCGTGCATCGGGCGCGGGCAGCGGCGCCGACTGGCTGTACACGTATCTTCGCTCGTTCTACCGCGACTCGACGCGCGCCACCGGATGGAACAACGCGCTGTTCCCCGCGGTCGGCATGCCGCACGTGCTGTGGGAGCTGCAGGGCAGCCGCGGCGCAACGATCGACGAGGTCCGCACCGTCCGGGACGAGAAGACCGGTGCGGCCACCGGGGCGACCCGTACCGTCGTGACCTTCGACGCGCAGGGCCTGCGCACCGAAAAGGTCGAGAAGCTCGCCGACACGCACGCGCACGACGGCGCCACGCTCCGGCTGTCACCGGCGGTCGGCGGCACGCTCACGCAGGCGCAGTACGACGAGCAGATCGCCGACCTGGTGGCCTTCCTCACCTACATGTCGGACCCGTCGGCCAAGACACGGACCCGGCTCGGCGTCTGGGTGCTGCTGTTCCTCGGCCTGTTCACGATCCTCGCCTGGTGGCTCAACCGCGAGTTCTGGAAAGACGTCAAGTAGCCGCTGGCGCGGGGGTGACGCAGGGTGAGTCGAGCGCGGCTCACCCTGAGTCGTTTTCTGGACAACCGTTTTCACGATCGATAAGGAGCGACGCCCATGATGGTCCTGTATTCGGGCACGACCTGCCCATTCAGCCAGCGTTGCCGCTTCGTGCTGTTCGAAAAGGGCATGGACTTCGAGATCCGCGACGTGGATCTGTACAACAAGCCCGAGGACATCTCGATCATGAACCCGTACGGGCAGGTGCCGATCCTGGTGGAGCGCGACCTGATCCTGTACGAGTCCAACATCATCAACGAGTACATCGACGAGCGGTTCCCGCACCCGCAGCTGATGCCGGCCGATCCGGTGATGCGCGCCCGTGCGCGGCTGTTCCTGTTCAACTTCGAGCGCGAGCTGTTCGTGCACGTGCAGCAGCTCGAGCGGCGTGACCACAACAAGGACAGCAGCCGGCTGATGGAGCGCGCGCGCCAGCAGATCCGCGACCGCCTCACGCAGCTCACGCCGATCTTCCTGAAGAACAAGTTCATGCTGGGCGAGGACTTCTCGATGCTCGACGTGGCGATCGCGCCGCTGCTGTGGCGGCTCGATCACTATTCGATCGAGATGCCCAAGACGGCTGCGCCGCTGATGAAGTACGCCGAGCGGATCTTCTCGCGCCCGGCCTACATCGAGGCGCTGACGCCGTCCGAGAAGGTCATGCGCCGCTGAGGCGCGCGCATCCGCAGGCATTGCCGCCATGGCAGAGATCTCGACCAAGCCCTACCTGATCCGCGCGATCTACGAGTGGTGCAACGACAACGGCTACACGCCGTATGTCGCGGTGGCCGTCGACGAGCGCACCCAGGTGCCGCGCGACTATGTGCGCAGCGGCGAGATCGTGCTGAACGTGTCGCCGATGGCGACCCAGCGGCTCGCGATCGGCAACGACCGGATCACCTTCCAGGCCCGCTTCGGGGGCGTCGCGCGCGAGCTGTCGATTCCGATCGAGAACGTGTCGGCGGTGTATGCGCGCGAGAACGGCCACGGGATGGCTTTCGACGTCCCCAAGCCGCCCGCGGACGTCGCGCCGCCTCCGCGCGCG
>CAYGZN010000185.1:0-6374 GCA_964354355.1 uncultured Burkholderiaceae bacterium
TGGTCGATGGCTCGTGCAAGTTCGTCCGGGCTGATCAGGGTCTTCCAGGTCATCGCAGGGTTCCGTCCGTGTCAACGCGCGGCGCGACGGCGCGCGGCGCTGGCGCTCATTCTGGCAGAACCCGCGCGGTCAGCCGCGCGCGCTGCGCCGCGGTGCCGGCCGTGGCCGCGCGCGGTCAGCGGCCGAATCCCTGCGAGCAGAAGCTGCCGCCCTGGAAGCGGTCGCCGATCGGGTCGGGCGTTTCGTCGCGGGCCAGCACCGCGGCGGCGTGGTCCTCGGCGCGACCGACCGGCCGGTAGCCCAGCTCGAACGCGCGGCGGTTGTCCCACCAGCCGCGCGCGTTGTCCGAGGCGCCGTAGACGACCTCGTAGCGCAGCTCGGGGTGCTCCAGGCCGATGCGGATCAGCTGCAGCAGGTCGCGCGGGTCGAGCCAGATCGCGAGGCGCCGCCGGTCGATCGGCGCGTCGGCCACGTTGCCGATGCGGATGCACAGCACCCGCAGGCCGTGCTTGTCGGCATACAGCGCGCCCAGCGACTCGCCGAAGGCCTTGCTCAGTCCGTAGCGGGTGTCCGGTCGCGGCAGCGCGTCGACGCCGACGCGCCGGGTGCGTTCGTAGAAGCCCATCACGTGGTTCGACGACGCGAACACGACACGCTGAACGCCGTGGCGGCGGGCCGCCTCGAAGAGATGGTACGTGCCGACGATGTTCGCCTGCAGGATCGTCTCCCACGGGCCTTCGACCGAATGGCCGCCCAGGTGCACGATCGCGTCGACGTCGCGCACGATGGCGTCCACCTGTGCGGCGTCCGCAAGATCGGCGCCGACGAAGGTCTCGCCGTCGACGAGGCCCGCCGGCGCCGTCAGGTCCGACAGCCGCAGCGGCCCGTAGACCTCCGCCAGCAGGGGCCGCAGGCGGGTGCCGACGCCGCCGGCCGCGCCGGTCAGCAGGATGCGGGGGGCGGGCGGCTTCACGGGGTCTCCTCGGGCGCGGATCGAAGCGCGCATGTTCCGCGACGCGTGCGCCGTGCGCAAGCCCCGCGCCGCGGTATGCTGCGCGACAACGGGAGGGCGGACATGCGCGCGCACGACGGGGAGCACCGGAACTACATCGGTGGCGAGTGGGTGGCCGGTGCGTCGACGACGCGCAACGTCAATCCGTCGGACCTGTCCGACACGGTGGGCCTGTACGCGAGCGGCACGGCGGCCCACGTCGACGCAGCGGTCGGCGCTGCGCGCGGCGCGTTTGCGGGCTGGTCCACGCTGGGCGTGCAGCAGCGCGCCGACCTGCTCGACAAGGTCGGCACCGAACTCCTCGCCCGGCGCGAGGAGCTCGGCGACCTGCTGGCCCGCGAGGAAGGCAAGACGCGCGCCGAGGCCATCGGCGAGGCCGCGCGCGCAGGCAGCATCTTCAGGTTCTTCGCCGGCGAGTGCCTGCGCGCGCCCGGCGAGCTGCTGCCGTCGGTGCGCCCGGGCATCGGCGTGGAGATCACCCGCGAGCCGCTGGGCGTCGTCGGGATCATCAGCCCCTGGAACTTCCCGATCGCGATCCCGGCGTGGAAGATCGCACCGGCATTGGCCTTCGGCAACTGCGTGGTGTTCAAGCCCGCCGACCTGGTGCCCGGCTGCGCCTGGGCGCTCGCCGAGATCCTGTCGCGGGCCGGGCTGCCGCCCGGCGCGTTCAACCTCGTGATGGGCAGCGGGCGCGTGGTGGGCGAGGCGATGCTGCAGCACGCCGGCATCGACGCGATCAGCTTCACCGGCTCGCAGTCGACGGGCCTGCGGGTGGCCGCCGCCTGCGCGGCTCGCCAGGCGCGCGTGCAGCTGGAGATGGGCGGCAAGAACCCGCAGGTGGTGCTCGACGACGCGGACCTGAAGACCGCGGTCGAGCTGTCGGTGCAGAGCGCGTTCTTCTCGACCGGACAGCGGTGCACCGCGGCCAGCCGCCTGATCGTCACCGAGGGCATCCACGACCGGTTCGTCGCCGCGCTGCTCGAGCGCATGCGCGGCCTGAAGGTCGGCGACGCGCGCGCCGCGGGCACCGACATCGGACCAGTGTCGTCGCAGCCGCAGCTCGAGCAGGACCTGTCGTACCTGTCGATCGGTGCCGCCGAGGGTGCGCGGCTGGCCGCAGGCGGCGAGCGGGTGCGCTGCGCGACCGACGGCTACTACCTGTCGCCGGCGCTGTTCGTCGACACCGATCCGGCGATGCGGATCAATCGCGAGGAGATCTTCGGGCCGCTGGCCTCGGTGATCCGGGTGCGCGACTACGACCACGCGCTGGCCGTGGCCAACGACACGCCGTTCGGGCTTTCGGCCGGAATCGCCACGCGGTCGCTGGCGCACGCGACGCACTTCAAGCGCCACGCGCAGGCGGGCATGGTGATGGTCAACCTGCCCACGGCGGGCGTCGACTACCACGTGCCGTTCGGCGGCCGCAAGGGCTCGTCGTACGGCCCGCGCGAGCAGGGCACCTACGCGCGCGAGTTCTACACGGTCGTCAAGACTGCCTACACGCAGGCCTGAGCCCGCGGCCGCGCCCGGACCGGCGTGCCGGTCCGGGCTTGCGGGAGGGCTCGGGCGTGCGGGACGGCACCCCGCGCCGTCTCAGTCGAGGTCGAGCCGCGTGCGCAGGAACTCGTGGAAGTGCTGCATGCCGTCTTCCATCGGGCTCTGGTACGGCCCGGTCTCGCTGACGCCGCGCTCGAGCAGGATGCGCCGGCCGGCGTCCATGCGCTCGGCGATCTCGTCGTCCTCGGCGCAGGTCTCCATGTAGGCGGCCCGCTCGGCTTCGACGAACTCGCGCTCGAACAGCACGATCTCCTCCGGGTAGTAGAACTCCACGACGTTCGTCGTGCGGTCGACCCCGCGCGGGATCACCGTCGAGACCACCAGCACGTGCGGGTACCACTCGACCATGATGTTCGGGTAGTAGGTCAGCCAGATCGCACCGTGCTTGGGCGGGTCGCCGTTGCGGTACTTCAGCACCTGCTCGTGCCAGCGCCGGTAGATCGAGCTGCCGGGTTTGCCCAGGCCCTGGTGCACGCCGACCGTCTGCACCGAGTACCAGTCGCCGAACTCCCACTCCAGGTCCTTGCACTCGACGAACTTGCCCAGCCCCGGGTGGAACGGCTCGACGTGGTAGTCCTCGAGGTAGACCTCGATGAAGGTCTTCCAGTTGTAGCGGCACTCGTGGACTTCCACGTGATCGAGCATGTAGCCGGAGAAGTCGAGTTCGCCGCGCACGCCCATCGACGCGAGGTCGCTCGCCACGTCGCGCCCGCCCGAGAACAGCAGGCCGTTCCAGTTCTGCAGCGGGCTGCGACCCAGGTTCAGGCAGGGCTGCTCGTCGAAGTGCGGCGCGCCCAGCAGTTGTCCCTGCAGGTCGTAGGTCCAGCGGTGCAGCGGGCACACGATGTTGCGGGTGTTGCCCCGGCCGTTGAGCATCAGCGCCTGCCGGTGCCGGCAGACGTTGGACAGGAGCTCGATACCCTGTTCGCCCCGCACGAGAAGCCGGCCCTCCTTCTCGGCCGGGAGTGCGAAGTAGTCGCCCGGGTGCGGCACCATCAGCTCGTGGCCGATGTATCCGGGACCTTGCCTGAACAGAATTTCGATTTCGCGCTGCAGCAGCGATTCATCGAAATACGCCGAAACCGGAAGCTGGGCTGCAGACGGTTGCAGGTGAGCCCGACGCCCGATGTCCGACATGATTCGACCTCCTGGACAAAAAGTTGAAAGGAAGACCCCCGAGTCGCGATGTGCGAAAAGGGCCGCAAGTCTAACCCCAATCCGGATTCGGGGCACCCCGCAGCTTGGGGCGCGCACTCCAAATTCCAGCGTTCGACCCCACGCGGTGCCCGATTCCCGGGGCGCGCCTCGAATCTGGATTAAAATCAACGTTTTAACCTTCTCGGCACAGTCCCTGACATGGCGAATCCAACGGCCCGCAGCGCAGCTGCCGGTGCGGCGCAAGCCGGCGCTGCGGCCGGCCCGTCGGCGCCCGGCGCCGCCGCGCCCGCGGCCTCGTTCGAGGCGGCGCTGGCCGAGCTCGAGTCGCTGGTGCAGAAGATGGAAGCCGGCGCGCTGTCGCTCGAGGACTCGCTGCAGGCCTATCGGCGGGGAGCCGAGCTGGTGAGCTACTGCCGCGACACGCTGGCCCGGGTGCAGCAGCAGGTGCGGATCCTGGAGGGCGACCTGCTCAAGCCGTTCGACGCCGAGGCCGGGACCGACCCATGACCGAGGATTTCGGGCGCTGGGCGCGCTCGGTCGCCGAGCGGACCGAAGCCGCGCTCGAGCAGGTGCTGCCGCCGGCCGACGTCGTGCCGCACGCCCTGCACGAGGCGATGCGCTATGCCGCGCTGGGCGGCGGCAAGCGGGTGCGGCCGCTGCTGGTCCACGCCGCGGGCGACCTGGGCGCCGCTGCGCCCGAGGCGCTGGCGCTGGCCGGCTGTGCGGTCGAGCTCGTGCACGCATACTCGCTGGTGCACGACGACATGCCGTGCATGGACGACGACGTGCTGCGCCGGGGCAAGCCGACCGTGCACGTCGCCTTCGGCGAGGCCAACGCGATGCTGGTCGGCGACGCGCTGCAGGCGCTGGCGTTCGCCACGCTGGCCTCGGTCGCCGAACACGGGGTCCCGGCCGCCGCGGTCGTGCGGATGGTGGCCGAACTCGCCGACGCCGCCGGCTCGCTCGGCATGGCCGGGGGCCAGGCGATCGACCTGGCCTCGGTGGGAGTCGCCCTCGAGCGTGGCGCGCTCGAGCACATGCACCGTCGCAAGACGGGTGCGATGCTCCGTGCGTCGGTCCGACTGGGGGCCTGGTGCGGGGGGCCCCTTGACGCGGCCGCGACAAAGGCGCTCGATGTGTATTGCGACGCCGTCGGGCTCGCCTTCCAGGTGGTCGACGACATCCTGGACGTCGACTCCGACACCGCCACGCTGGGCAAGACGGCGGGCAAGGATTCGCAACACAACAAACCGACCTACGTGTCGTTGATGGGATTGGCGGCGGCGCGAGACCTCGCCGGCCGGCTCAGGGAACAGGCGCACCAGGCGCTCGGTCCGTTCGGGGATCGTGGCGTGCGGCTGGCGCAACTGGCCGACCTGATCGTCTTGCGCCGCTCGTGAAGCGCGATGGATGATGCCTCGATGAAACCCGATTACTCCCTGCTGGAACAGGTCGACGACCCGTCGGCGATGCGCCAGTTCGACCGTCCCCGGCTCAAGCAGCTGGCGGACCAGCTGCGCGCGTTCCTGCTCGAGTCGGTGTCGCGCACCGGCGGCCACCTGTCCTCCAACCTCGGCACCGTCGAGCTCGCGATCGCGCTGCACCACGTGTTCGACACGCCGCGCGACCGGCTGGTCTGGGACGTCGGGCACCAGTCCTATGCGCACAAGATCCTGACCGGGCGCCGGGCCGGCATGGCGCACCTGCGCCAGCACGGCGGCATCTCGGGCTTCCCGCGCCGCTCGGAGAGCGAGTACGACACCTTCGGCACCGCCCACTCCTCGACGTCGATCTCGGCGGCGCTGGGCATGGCGGTCGCCTCGCGCAACAAGGGCGAGAACAAGGGCCCCGGGCGGCGTCGCCACGTGGCGATCATCGGCGACGGTGCGATGACCGCCGGCATGGCGTTCGAGGCGATGAACAACGCCGGCGTCATGCAGGACATCGACCTGCTGGTGGTGCTCAACGACAACGACATGTCGATCTCGCCGCCGGTCGGTGCGCTCAACAAGTACCTGGCGCGGATCCTGACCGGGCGTCAGCTGTCGATGGCGCGCGACGTGGCGCGCAGCGTGCTGTCCAAGATGCCGCCGGTCTACGAGCTGGCGCGCCGCCTCGAGGAGCACGCCAAGGGCATGGTGGTGCCCGCGACGCTGTTCGAGGAGTTCGGCTTCAACTACTTCGGCCCGATCGACGGCCACGACCTCGACGCGCTGGTGCCGACGCTGCAGAACCTGCGCGAGATGCACGGCCCGGTCTTCCTGCACGTGATCACGCGCAAGGGCCAGGGCTACAAGCTGGCCGAGGCCGATCCGGTGCTCTACCACGGGCCCGGCAAGTTCGACCCAAGCCAGGGCATCAAGAAGTCCAGCGGCGGCAAGCCCACGTACACGCAGGTGTTCGGCGACTGGATCTGCGACATGGCGGCGCTGGACAGGCGGCTGGTCGGCATCACGCCGGCGATGCGCGAAGGATCCGGGTTGGTCGAGTTCGAGGCGCGCTTTCCGGATCGCTACTTCGACGTCGGCATCGCCGAGCAGCACGCGGTCACGTTTGCCGCCGGGATGGCCTGCGAAGGCCTGAAGCCGGTCGTGGCGATCTACTCGACCTTCCTGCAGCGCGGCTACGACCAGCTGATCCACGACGT
>CAYGZN010000186.1:0-6372 GCA_964354355.1 uncultured Burkholderiaceae bacterium
CCTGCCCGAGGACCCGCGCGGCGCCAGCTACCAGGCGCAGCTCACCCAGCTGCACGCAATGGTCGCGGGCAAGGCCCACGGCTTGCCCGACTTCGAAACCGCCTGGCGGGTGCAGCAGATCATCGAGGAGATCCTGACATGAGCGACCAGACCCAGACCCTTCGCGAGCAGCTGTGGGGCTCGTTCAAGAACCGCGCGATGATCTACTGGGAGGTCTATCGCGTGCTCGAGCGCGAGTACGGGGCGGGCCAGGCCGAGAAGCTGATGAAGGAGGCCCTCTACAACCGCGGCTGTGCGATCGGCGAGCGCTTCAAGGCGTTTGCGCCAGCCGACATCGACGGGTTGCGCCAGGCCTTCCTCGAGTTCATCCCCGACCAGGGCCGCGTGTTCGAGCCCGAGGTGCTCGCCTGCGACGCCGGCCGGCTCGAGATCCAGCTGCACCGCTGCCCGCTCAAGGAGGCCTGGCACGAAGCGGGGCTCACGGACGGGCAGGTCGAGTCGATGTGCCGCATCGCGGGCGTCGTCGACAACGGCACCTTCGAGGGCGCCGGCTTCGGCTTTCGCGCCGAGACCTGGGCGCCGGGGCGCGCCGGCTGCTGCCACCTGTTCATCCACAAGAAGTAGGGTTCCGATGACCATTCCTGCAACGATGCAATACGTCGATCACGGCGCCGGCGGCCCGCCCGAGGTGCTGACCCTCAAGTCGGGTGCGGTGCCCGAGCTGGGCGCGGGCGAGGTGCTGATCCGCGTCGCGGTGGCCGGCGTCAATCGCCCCGATTGCCTGCAGCGCAGCGGCCGCTACCCGCCGCCATCGGACGCGTCGCCGCACATCGGGCTCGAGGTGGCGGGCGAGGTGGCTGCCGTGGGCCAGGGCGTGACCGAGTGGCGAGTCGGCGACCCCGTGTGCGCGCTGACCAACGGCGGCGGCTACGCCGAGTACGTCACCGCGCCCTCTGGCCAGGTGCTGCCCGTTCCGAAGGGGCTGTCGATGCTGCAGGCGGCCGCGCTGCCGGAGACGTACTTCACGGTCTGGGCCAACCTGATCGAGCGCGGCCGGCTGCAGCAGGGCGAGCGGGTGCTGGTTCACGGCGGCTCGTCGGGCATCGGCATCACGGCGATCCAGATGGGCAAGGCCTGGGGTGCGACGGTCTACTGCACCGTCGGCAACGAGGACAAGGCGGGCGCCTGCCGTGCGCTGGGCGCCGACGCGGCGATCAACTACCGCACGCGGGACTTCGTCGCCGAGACGCTGCGCCTGACCGGCAATCGTGGCGTGGACGTGGTGCTCGACATGGTCGGCGGTCCGTACATCGAGAAGAACCTGAAGCTGCTGGCCCTCGAGGGTCGGCTGGTGCAGATCGCCTTCCTGCAGCCGTCGCGGGTCGAGGTCGACTGGATGCCGCTGATGCTCAAGCGGCTGACTTTCACCGGCTCGACGCTGCGCGCCCGGCCGGCCGCCGAAAAGGCCCGCCTGGCTCAGCAGCTGCGCGAGCACATCTGGCCGCACCTGGAGGCGGGCCGCATGCTGCCGGTGATCCACAAGGTGTTCCCGCTGGCGCAGGCCGGCGCAGCCCACGCGCTGATGGAGTCCTCGGAGCACATCGGCAAGATCATGCTGCAGGTGGCGGCGCAGTAGCGACCGCGCAGCGGGCGGCCCAGGCGGGCGGCCCGGGCGGGCGGCGCTAGGTCTGCACCAGCGTGCGGTGGCGGTGGATGCTCATCAGCATCCCCGCGCCCAGGCCCAGCGTGACCATCGCCGTGCCGCCGTAGCTCATCCACGGCAGCGGCACGCCCACGACCGGCAGCACGCCGATCACCATGCCCATGTTCACGAAGCAGTAGGTGAAGAAGCTCAGCGTGATCGAGCCGGCCAGCAGCCGGCTGAACATGCTGCCGCCGCCGGCTGCGATGACCAGCCCGCGCGAGATCACCGCCAGGTACAGCAGCATCAGCACGCCGACACCGAGCAGCCCGAACTCCTCGGAATAGACGGCCAGGATGAAGTCGGTGGTCCGCTCGGGAATGAACTCCAGGTGGGTCTGCGTGCCTTCCATCCACCCCTTGCCGGTCACGCCGCCCGAGCCCACGGCGATCGTCGACTGGATGATGTGGAAGCCCTTGCCCAGCGGGTCGGACGTGGGGTCCAGCAGCGTCATCACGCGTTGCTTCTGGTAGTCCTTCATCACCGACCACAGCAGCGGCAGCGCGGCCAGGCCCGCCGCGAGCAGCCCGAAGATCAGCTTCCAGCTCAGCCCCGCAAAGAAGATCACGTAGGCACCGGCGGCCAGCACCAGGATCGAGGTGCCCAGGTCCGGCTGCTTGGCGATCAGCCCGACCGGAACGGCCAGCAGCACGGCGGCCACCAGGAAGTCGAACCACCGGATCACGCCCTCGCGCCGCTGGAAGTACCACGCGAGCATCAGCGGCATCGCGATCTTCAGGACCTCGGACGGCTGGATCCGCGTGAACCCCAGGTTCAGCCATCGTCGCGCGCCCTTGGACACGTCGCCGAACAGGGCGACCGCCACCAGCAGCGCCACGCCCACCACGAACAGCGGCACGGCGACGCGCATCAGCAGCATCGGCGACACGTTGGCCGCGACCCACATGACGACGAACGCCACGAGCAGGTTGCGCACGTGCCCGTCGAAGCGACCCGGGAAGCCCGCCGCGGCCGAGTACTGCGCCACGAGGCTGATCAGCACGATCAGCCCCAGCGCCGTCATCATCGTCCCGTCGAAGACCATCACGTACGGGCGGATCAGCTGCCACGGCGAGCGGCGGTTCATGCTGGCGGCGCTGATGGCCATGCGAGCCCCCGTTCAGCGGCGCGCGGCCTCGGCCGGCGACAGCGGCTCGGGCTCGACGCTTTCGGGCACGTCGCGCAGGTCGGCGTCGGCGTCACCGTCGTTGCGCCCGCGCAGCGGCGGCGGGGTGTCCTTGGGCAGCTTGCCCAGCAGGTGGTAGTCGAACACCTTGCGCGCGATCGGCGCGGCCGCCTGCGCGCCGAATCCGCCGTTCTCGACGATCACCGCCAGCGCCAGCCGCGGCTTGTCGGCGGGCGCGAACGCCATGAACAGCGAGTGGTCGCGGAAGCGCTCATCGATCTTGCGGGCGTCGTACTTCTCGCCCTGCTTGATGCCGATGACCTGCGCGGTTCCGGTCTTGCCGGCCGCCACGTACTCGGCCCCGGCAAACGCGATGCGCCCGGTGCCGACCTTGTTGACCTCGACCATCGCGGCCTTGACCAGCTCGAGGTGCTCGGGCTTGAGCGGAATGCGGTAGCTCTCCGACGGGACGGTCGGCATGCGCGTGCCCTCGACCGGGTTGTGGATGGACTTGACGACGTGCGGCCTCATCACGACGCCGTTGTTGGCGAGGATTGCGGTGGCCTGCGCCAGCTGCAGGATCGTGAACGCGTTGGCGCCCTGGCCGATGCCGATCGACGGCGTTTCGCCCGGCAGCCACTTCTGCTTGTAGCGCTTCATCTTCCAGTCCGACGACGGCAGGATGCCGGTGGTCTCGTTCTGGATGTCGATGCCGGTCAGCTGGCCGAATCCCCACGGCTTCATGAAGTCGTGGATCCGATCGACGCCCATCTCGTACGCGGCGCCGTAGTAGTAGGTGTCCGACGACACGACGATCGACTTCTTCAGGTCGACCGTGCCGTTGCCGCCGGGCTTCGAGTCGCGGAACCGGTGGCCGCCGAGCAGGAAGTAGCCGGGGTCGCTGATCGTGAAGCTGGGCGAGCGGGTGCCGGACTGCAGCACGGCCAGCGCCATGAACGGCTTGTAGGTCGATCCCGGCGGGTACGTGCCGCGCAGCGGCCGGTTCAGCAGGGGCTTGTCGGGGTCGTCGTTCAGGGCCGCCCAGCTGGCCGGGTCGATCCCATCGATGAACAGGTTCGGGTCGTACGTGGGCTTGGACACGAAGGCCAGGATGTCGCCGGTGGCGGGCTCGATCGCGACCAGCGCCCCGCGCCGGTCGCCGAACCACTCCTCGACCAGCTTCTGCAGCCGCACGTCGATCGACAGGATCAGGTTGTTGCCGGGGATCGCCGGGTTGGTCGACAGCGAGCGGATGCCGCGGCCGCCGGCCGACACCTCGACCTCGTCGAACCCGGCCTGGCCGTGCAGCACGCTTTCGTAGCTGAGCTCGACGCCGACCTTGCCGATGTGGGTCGTCCCCGCGTACTCGGACGAATCGTCCGCGTCCGCGATGCGTTCCTTCTCCTCGGGCGAGATCCGCCCGATGTAGCCGATCACGTGCGAAGCGGTCTCGCCCAGCGGGTAGTTGCGGAACAGCCGGGCCCGCACGTCGACGCCCTTGAACCGGAACCGGTGCGCGGCGATGCGCGCGACCTCCTCGTCGGACAGGCGCGTCTTGAGCGGCAGCCAGTCGGAGTTCTTCGTCTCCTCCATCAGCCGCTTGAACCGCCGGCGGTCGCGCGGGCCGATCTCGATCAGCTCGGCCAGCTCGTCGAGCGTCTGCTCGAGGTTCTTGATCTCGCGCGGGGCCAGTTCCAGCGTGTAGGCCGACACGTTCTCGGCCATCAGCACGCCGTTGCGGTCGAAGATCAGGCCGCGCGACGGCGGCACCGGCACCACGGCGATCCGGTTGTCCTCGGCCAGCGCGTGGAAGTCCGCGTACTTGTAGACCTGCAGGTACACGAATCGCGCCAGCAGCAGCCCGAAGCAGGCGATCACGAACACGATCGCGAACACCAGCCGCCAGCGCAGCCGGTGCAGCTCGAGCTCGGAGTTTCGGACTTCGACCATCGTCGTCGCGGCTCGGCGGGTGGCTCAGATCGGTCGGTTCTCGTCGCGGTCGACGGCGCGCCGCTGCGGCACCATCAACAGCACGTCGGCCAGCGGCCACAGCAGCGTGCACGACACGCTCTGCAGGAAGTACCCCAGCCCCGGGAACGGGCCGCCCACGGCCATGCGCACGGCCACGACGACCAGCTGCGCGGCCAGGAACAGCGGGAACACGTGCAGCATCTGGCCGCCCAGGCGGAACCAGGGCACGCGTCGGTGCATCGCCATCGCGCCGTGCGACAGCAGCGCGTAGGCCAGCGCCCGCTCGCCCAGCAGCGCCGACGCGTGCACGTCCATCAGCAGGCCCACCAGGAAGGAGATGCCGATGCCGACCTTGCGCGGCTGGTGGATGTTCCAGAACACCAGCACCAGCGCCAGGAAGTCGGGCACGCCGTAGACGCGGCCCCACGGCAGGATGTTCAGCACGAACGCGATCAGGATCGAGAACGCGATGAACGCCCGGCTGGCGGGCAGCAGCAGGTATTCGGGGCGCATCTGCATGGCGGGGTGCTCGGGTTCGGGCGCGCGGGACCGGTCAGTCCTTGCGCGCGCGCTTGCGGCCCGACTCCGAGGCCTCCGGCGCGGGGATCGCGGGGATGCCGGTCTTGTCGAGCAGCAGCACGAGCAGCATCCGGCTGCGCTCGGCGCCGGCGATCGGCTCGGCGACCACCCGCGCGAAGTTGCCGGTCTTGCTGCGATCGACGCTGACGATCCGCCCCACCGGCAAGCCGGGCGGATACAGCGTGTCCAGACCCGACGTGACCAGCTGATCGCCCTCCTTCAGGTCGGCGTTGACCGACATGTAGCGCAGCTCCATGCGGCCCGGGTCCGGGCCGCCGAAAGCGATCGAGCGCAGCCCGGTGCGCTGCACCTGGACCGGGATCGACATGTTGCGGTCGGTCACCAGCGTGAGCTCGGCCGACAGCGGGAACACCCGCGTGATCTGGCCGACCACGCCCTGCGCGTCGATCACGGGCTGGCCGATCGCCAGGCCCTGCTGCACGCCCTTGTCGAGCACCAGCTTGCGCGAGAACGGGTCGCGCGTGTCGTACAGCACCTCGGCGACGACCGAGCGCAGCGCCGCGCGCTCGCGGGTCCCGAGCAGCTCGCGCAGCTGCCGGTTCTCCTGGGCCAGCTGCTCGACCTGCAGCAGCGTGCGGGCGTTGACCGTCTCGACGCGGCGCATCTCGGCGTTCTCGGCGCGCAGCCGCGTGACCTCGGACAGGTAGTCGGTGCCCATCGACAGCACGTCGCGCGGCACGAGCAGCGTTCGTTGCAGCGGGTACAGCACGGTGCCGATGCCCTGGCGCATCGCGTTGAGCATGCCGGTGCGCGAATCGATGATCAGCAGCGCGATGCCCAGCAGCGCGAAGAACGCGAGTCTGGCGTTGGCGGACGGGCCCTGCTTGAAGAATGGCGGCGGGCTTCGGTCCATCGCCCGCGCTTATTCGCTCGTGAAGATCGTCCCGAGTTTGTCCATGCGCTCGAGGGCCAGACCGCACCCGCGCACCACGCAGGTCAGGGGATCGTCGGCCACCAGCACCGGCAGCCCGGT
>CAYGZN010000187.1:0-6336 GCA_964354355.1 uncultured Burkholderiaceae bacterium
CGCCAGCTCGGCGTCGCCGACCAGGCCGCTGTGAAAGCGCGACATCTGCTGCCACGCGGGCAGCGGATGCACGAGCGCGAGCCTGCGCGCCCCGGCCGCCGCGGCGCACTCGGCGATGCGCGTCGCATTCGCCACGGAAACCGGCGTGAACGCCGCATCGCGCCCGTAGAACGACCGGGCGTCGGTGTCGTCGGGATCGGTCAGCGCAACGAACACGTCGGCGAGCGCGGGCAGCGCATCGAGCGTGGTCAGCGACAGCCCGCGAACACCCAGCGACATCGGCAGGTCGGCCAGCGCGTACACGGCGTCGTACCCGCCTCGCGCGAGCACCTCGTTGAGCAGCGCCTCGCCGACGCGCCCGACGGCCCCGGCCACCAGCGCGGCGTGCGTGGGCGTCGGCGTTAATGAACTCTTACGAAGCACTTAGGGAAGTCTTACGAAACGGGTTGCCGCGCGGTTCCTACACTGCATCACGTGGCCGGCCGACTGCCGGCGACATCATCGACCCGCACCCTTCGAGGAGAAACAGTATGGACCAGTCCGTCACCACCCGCATCGACACCAGGACGCACGCCGCAGCGCGGCCTGATCTGTACGCCGCCGTGCACAAGGGCCTGCGCCTGTTCATGGGGGACACGCTGCAACGCCTGGGCAGCACCGACAGCGACGACCCGGCGCAGCTCGCCGCGGCCATCGAGCAGGTGCGGCAGCTGCTGGCGACCTGCCGCCAGCACCTGATCCACGAGAATGAATTCGTGCACCCGGCGATCGAGGCCCGCCGGCCCGGCGCATCGGCACTCGCCGCGGAGGACCACGCAGGGCACCTTGCGACGATCGGCGCCCTTTCGGATGAAGTGGCGAGCGCACCGCAGGGCGGGCCCGCGGCGCTGCACCGGCTGTACCTGAATCTCGCCCGGTTCGTCGCCGAGAACTTCGAGCACATGCAGCTCGAGGAGACTCACCACAACGCGGTGCTGTGTGCCGAGTACGACGACACCGAACTGCTGGCGCTGCACGAGGCGCTGGTCGGGTCGATTGCGCCCGAGGCGACGGCGGTCTTCCAGCGGTGGATGATCCCGGCCGTGGCCCACGTCGAGCGTGCCGCGATGTTCGCGGCCATGCGTGCCAGCGCGCCGGCTTCCGCATTCGACGGCGCCCTGGCCGCAGCACGCGACCTGCTGCCGCGAGGCGAGTGGGCCAAGCTGGCCCGGGCACTCGAGCTGCCAGCCGCGTCCGGCATCGTCGAGCGCTGGTGACGCGCTGGGCACCGTCGAGCACTGGTGATGCGTTGGGCTGAGCCGATCGCGCAGCGCGCCCGCCGCGCAGCGCGCGACCCGCTCAGCCTGCCTCGACCAGCTGGAGCGGCCGCGCCACGCACAGTCGCAGCCGGCCGCGCCCGGTGCGCTCGAGTCGCAGGCAGGCCCCGCGCTCGGCCAGCCGGCGCTGCAGGAGCACCAGCCGCGCCTCGAGGTTGTCGCCGACGTCGGGCAGGCGGATGCGCGGATCGAGCCGCAGCTCGCGGTTGGTGAACGCCACCCGGCCCGTCGAAACGTAGTCACGGGCCAGCGCCCACAACACCGCCCCGGCGACGCCCTTGATCAGGTACTCGTCGTCGAGGAACACGCTGTCGTCGACGCGGTAGTGGCGCAGCGTCGCGCGCACCGCTGTTTCGACACACGCGCGCTCGTGCCCGCTCTCGTGCCCGCTCTCGTGCCCGCTCTCGTCGGCACCGCTCGCGTCGGCAGCCACCGTGTCGGCGTCGGATGCGTGCCCGGGCGCCGCCGGCGAGGTTTCGGCGGCAGCCTGCAGGGCCAGCATCGAGACGCCCATCTGCGACGCCAGCGTGGCCAGCGCGTCCTCGTCGTCGTAGCCGAATCGCCCATCTTGCACGTCCTCGACGTACAGCACGCCCTGCAGGGAGCCGGCCGCGACGATCGGCACGGCCAGCTGGCTGCGCGGACTGGGCAGCCCGGGCAGCGGGATCTCGGTCTCGAGCATGCCGCCCAGGCCCTCGCGCAGCGCGCGATCCCGAATCGCGCGGCCGTAGGCGTACTCGGTCGTCATGTGGTTGATGCGAATCGGTACACGCTCGCGCGCGGCCACGCCGATGACGCCCGCGCCAACGGGGATTTCCGAGCCGACACCCGAGATCTCGTAGCCTCGGCTCGCCACCGTGTACAGGCGGCTGCCGCCGGGATCGAACACCAGCAGCATCGCCTGTCGTACGTCGAATCCGTCGGCGAGGCACGCAAGCGATTCGGCCAGCAGCGCATTCAGGTCCGCGCACGCGGCGATCCGCTGCGCGCTGGCGCGCAGTGCCGGCAGCCGGTTGCGTCCCGAACGGGCCGGCGCGTCCTGCGGCCCGCGCACTGGCGTCAGCTGTCGCACGCGATACACGTCGGCGCCCCGCAGGCGGAACACGCCTGCCATCCCGGTATGCGACGCGATCCCGGCGAGCTTGGCACGCATCCGCTCGAACAGCCCCCCTTCGGTCTCGGTTCGCAGGTACTCGACATCGAGCCGGTACATCGCGGCGCTCACCGGATGCAGGATCATCAGCCGCGCGCGGCGAGTGGCCAGCACGTTGTGTCGCGTCTTGTTGAAGAACTGGAACGACAGGGCGATGTGCGAGGCGTCGACGTACTGCACCTGAGACAGGTAGGCGATGTTCGGCGTGCCGTCCGGCGAGCAGGTGGCCATCACCGCCGGCGTCGCACCCTCGAGGCAATCGCGGACCGCGTCCATGCATGGCACGGCACTGCCCGCCATCGATTCGGCAGCGATGGCGCTGGCGGCGACCGTCTGCGTCTCGGACGGCGTCGTCGCGGGCGGCGCTGTCGCGGCGACTTGCGCGACAGCGCCGGTCGTCGCGGGCTTCGGCCCCGCGCCAATCGGCGCGCCCGCGGAGGGGCCCGGCGTCTGGTCGAACGCCGCGTGCGGCTGGAACGTCACCACCGCGAGGTCCTCGTGCGCGACATCGAGCAGGGTGTCGACGTAGGCGGCGCCGAAGCCGATCCTGGCCAGGTCGGCCTTCAGCAGTTCGCGGTATCGCCCGACCGCCATCAGGTCGGCGGCTTCAGGCCGCTCGATGCGCGCCCCCGAAGCCTTGAGCTGCACGGTTCGATGCGTCGACGGTTCGCTGAAGACAGCCGCCACCTGACCGTTCTCGCGCACGCAACGCAGCAGGTTCGCACCGTGGCCGCGCGCAAGGACCAGCCTGAGCCGGCCGCGGTCGTTCAGCACGCGGCATGCGACGCACCGCACGAGGTCGGGCACCCGCGCCGCGTCGCGACAGGCCAGGCTGACGCTGACACCGCCTTCGAGAAAACCTGCGAGTTCCGGGTCGAGCACCGGTCCAGGGTCGGCGCGACCTGCGACGTCGGGCGAACCGGGCATCAGGACAGCGCCGGCATCAGGTCCCGAGCGCCCGATGGTCGAAGCAGCCGAAGAACGCCCGCAGCCGTTCGGGGTCGCCGGTGACGCGCACCGACCCGTCGGCGATGGCGCCCGACATCGACACCTTGCCTTCGAGCAGCCTCGCCCAGGTCGCGAGGTCCAGGGCGATGGCCAGCGACGCGCCCGAGCCGTCGGTGGGCACCGCGACCATGCCGCGGATGCGCAGACCGGTGCGTGCGCCGTCGGCGAACTCCCAGCGGACCTCGTCCTCGCCACCGGCGGCCCGCTCGGGCACCAGCAGCACGCCGCGCACCGGCACGAACGTCGCCGGCGGGCTGGCCAGCACGTCGGCGGCACGAAACCGGTGGGTCCGGAAGCGGCGCAGGTCCAGCTTGCCCTGCAGCTCGAGCGCGCGCGTCAGGCACCAGTTGCGCAGGTTCGCCGACGTGGTGCGCGTGGCGATCGTGCGCAGCAGCTGCGCAAGCAGCTCGCGGTCCTGCGCCGGACCGGCGTCGGCGCGCCCGTGCTCGTCGAGTTCGCTGCGCACCAGCCAGCTGGCCAGCTCGAGGCCCCAGCGCAGGTCGCCCTGTGCCAGCGCCGCCTGAGCCTGCGAGCGCACCTGCTCGCGGCCGCCGAAGCCCTCGATCAGCCGGCGGGCCCGCTCGGGCGGCGCCACCGGAAACAGGCTGGACTCGTCGCCGTCGAACCAGCCGACGAGGCCGGCGTGGATCTGCCGGACGTGATGCTCGGCCAGGCCGTAGAACTGGCGCGTGAAGTAGGTGCGCTCGAAGCGCTGCGGCAGCTGCACGAAGCGCGTCAGCTCCGGGCCGGTCAGGCCGCGGTTGATGCCGCGAACGGTCTGGTCCCACAGGAACTGGATCGAGTCGCGGTAGTCGGTGACGTCGGCCCGGATTCGGTCCCGGCCCGAGATCGGCGGGCCGTGCGCCCCCACCAGGTGCTCCGGATGCAGCCCGAGGAGGTGATCGAGCCCGGTCAGCAGCACCCGCGGGTCGCGGTATTCCTCGCCGCGGATCGGGTACACGTTGAACAGCGAGGGCCACACGAGGTTGTTCACGCACACGCCGAGTCCGGGGAACCAGATCGTCACCGAGTCGTCGGCGTCCGACGGCGCCGGCGTGAACTCGACCGCCAGGCCGGCGATGTCGGCGGCGACGGCCGTGTCGAACACGTGCGTCGGCGGCACGAAGCCGGCGGTGTGCGGGGCGTGGTCCGGATTGCGGTAGGCGATGCCCAGGCCGACGTTGAGCAGCCCGTCCTCGCCGTCGTCCGGCAGCAGCAGCCCGAACTGGTGGGCCATGCCGCGCGAGTAGGCGGGTCCGATCGCGCCTGCGAAGCGCTGCCGGTTGGGGATCAGCCGAGCGTGGCCCCAGATCGGCAGGTCGGGGCCGGCCCGCTCGTTCAGCAGCGCCGCGGTGCCGCCGACGTAGTGGAAGTGGGTGTACAGGACGGCCGCAACGCGGGCGTCGGTGTGGCGGCGGATCTCGGCCATCGCGCTGGCCATCTCCTGGATGGAGTCGCCGGTGTCGATGACGATCAGGCCCTGCGGGGCCAGCACGAACGTCTGGTTGGACAGACCGTTGCCGACCAGGCACCAGACGCCGTCGCGCACCTTCCAGAGCCGGCGCTCGAAGCGCGCGCCATGCGCGATCAGGTCCCGGTGCGCACGCTGGCCGCGCGGACCGGTTGCGGTCGCCGAGTCGTCGGGCTCGAAACTGGCGGGCGCATCATGCATGCGGGCCAGACTACCAGTCTTGTGCGGTCGTTCGCAATCGACCCGGGGCGTGCCGCACACCGGGGCCGCGGGGGCCCCGCGTCAGCTGCCGGACTGCGCCTGGAACGTGGCCAGCGGCCGACCGTTTCGATCGAGCAGCTCGAGGTTCCAGCCGCTGATGCGCCAGCTCGCGGTGGCCCACAGCGCCGACAGGTACTTGTACTCGAACGCGCCGACCGACGGCGAGCCGGCGCGCTGCGTCGTGACCAGCCGGCCGAACGAGATCGAGTCCCCGCTGACGTAGGCCGGGCCCGCGAAGGCGTTGACGCCTGCGAATCCCTCCACGCGTGCCTGTGCCGGATCCAGGCGCAGGGACGCTGCCTCGGCGCCGGTGTCCCGCGGCACCGGCTCGCTGCCCACGTACTGCACCTTCCAGACCGTGCCCAGCAGCGGACTCGCGGCTGGGGCCACGCCGGACGACGACAGCGGCGCACCCGACACGTTGCCGCTCGACCATGGCGTGCCCGACGGCGTCGCACAGGCACCCAGCGCGAGCGCGAGGGCGGCGACCCGCAGCGGACGCAGCCGCAGCATCGCGATGGCCGTCACCGGCCGCCCGTTCGCCGCGGATTCGCGCCGGCGGGCGTGCACTACTTGCCCCGCAGCTTGCGGATGGCGGCGATCTGCGCGACCGCAGCGACCAGCTCGGCCTGCGCCTTGGCGTAGTCGATGTTGGCTTCGCGGTTGTGCAGCATTTCCTCGGCGCGCTTGCGCGACTCCTCGGCCTTGGCCTCGTCGAGGTCGTGGCCGCGGATCGCGGTGTCGGCCAGCACGGTCACGCGATTCGGCTGCACTTCGAGGATGCCGCCGGCGACGAAGACGAATTCCTCTTCGGCCTTGCCGGCCAGCTTGATGCGCACCGCACCCGGCTTGATCCGGGTGATCAGCGGCGTGTGCTGCGGATAGATCCCCAGCTCGCCGGCCTCGCCGGGCAGCGCGACGAACTCGGCCTCGCCCTCGAAGATCGATTCTTCGGCGCTGACGACGTCGACGTGGATGGTGTTCATGCGGACTCCTCGAACGTGGCGTCGCGGGTCACTTCAGGGTCTTGGCCTTCTCGATGGCCTCGTCGATCGAGCCGACCATGTAGAACGCCTGCTCGGGCAGCGCGTCGCACTCGCCGTCGACGATCATCTTGAAGCCGCGGA
>CAYGZN010000188.1:0-6297 GCA_964354355.1 uncultured Burkholderiaceae bacterium
CGAAGTTGTAGCCGTTCCACGGCATGAACGCGACCAGCATGTTCTGGCCGAGCGCGAGCTCGCCGAGGTCGGTCGACGCGCCGTCGGCCACCACGTCGCCACGCGAGATCACGTCGCCCTTCTTGACGAACGGCCGCTGGTTGATGTTGGTGTTCTGGTTGCTGCGCGTGTACTTGATCAGGTTGTAGATGTCGACGCCCACCTCACCGGCGGTGGCCTCGTCGTCGTTGACCCGCACCACGATCCGGTTCGCGTCGACGTAGTCGACGATCCCGCCGCGCAGCGCGGTGACCACCGTTCCCGAATCGACCGCGCAGGTGCGCTCGACGCCGGTGCCCACCACGGGCTTCTCGGGACGCAGGCAGGGCACGGCCTGGCGCTGCATGTTCGAGCCCATCAGCGCACGGTTGGCGTCGTCGTGCTCCAGGAACGGGATCAGCGAGGCGGCGACCGACACGATCTGGCTCGGCGCGACGTCCATGTACTGGACCTTGTCGGGCGTGGACAGCAGCGTTTCGCCGTTCAGCCGCACCGAAACGAGCTCGTCGACGAGCTTGCCGGCGGCATCGAGCGTGGCGTTGGCCTGCGCGATGACGTAGCGGCCCTCTTCGATCGCCGACAGGTAGTGGATCACGTCGGTGACGGCGCTGTCCACGACCTTGCGGTACGGCGTCTCCAGGAAACCGTACTCGTTGAGCTGGGCGTACAGCGACAGCGAGTTGATCAGGCCGATGTTCGGGCCCTCGGGCGTCTCGATCGGGCACACGCGGCCGTAGTGGGTCGGGTGCACGTCGCGGACCTCGAAGCCGGCGCGCTCGCGCGTCAGGCCGCCCGGACCCAGCGCCGAGACGCGGCGCTTGTGCGTGATCTCCGACAGCGGGTTGGTCTGGTCCATGAACTGCGACAGCTGGCTCGAGCCGAAGAACTCGCGGATCGCCGCGCTGATCGGCTTGCTGTTGATCAGGTCGTGCGGCATCAGGTTCTCGGTCTCGGCCTGGCCGAGCCGCTCCTTGACCGCGCGCTCGACGCGCACCAGCCCGGCGCGGAACTGGTTCTCCGCCAGCTCGCCGACGCAACGCACGCGCCGGTTGCCCAGGTGGTCGATGTCGTCGATCTCGCCCTTGCCGTTGCGCAGGTCGACCAGGATCTTGATGACCGCGAGGATGTCCTCGTTGGTCAGCGTCATCGGGCCGGTGAGCTCGTCGCGCCCGACTCGCCGGTTGAACTTCATGCGCCCGACCTTGGACAGGTCGTAGGCGTCGGCGCTGTAGAACAGCCGGTTGAACAGCGCCTCGACGGCCTCCTCGGTCGGCGGCTCGCCGGGGCGCATCATCCGGTAGATCGCGATGCGCGCGGCCATCTGGTCGGCCGTGTCGTCGATGCGCAGCGTCTGCGACATGAACGGACCCTGGTCGAGGTCGTTGGTGTAGAGCGTGCGGAACTCCTTGACGCTGGCGGCCCGCATCTTCTTGAGCAGGTCCTCGGTCAGCTCTTCGTTGGCCTTGCCGATGATCTCGCCGGTCTCGGGGTCGACCAGGTTCACGGCGAGCACGCGCCCCAGCACGTAGTCCTCGGGGACCGAGATGCGCTTGAGGCCGGCCGCGTCCATGTCGCGGATGTGCTTGGCGTTGATGCGCTTGTCCTTGGCGACGATCACCGCGCCGTCCTTGCCGGCGATGTCGAAGCGGGCGGTCTCGCCGCGCATGCGGTCGGGCACCAGTTCCATCAGCGCGCCCTCGGGCATCAGCTGGAAGTGGTCGTTGACGAAGAAGTGGGCGAGGATCTGCTCGGGCGTCAGGCCGATCGACTTGAGCAGGATCGTGACCGGCATCTTGCGGCGCCGGTCGACGCGGAAGTACAGCACGTCCTTGGGGTCGAACTCGAAGTCGAGCCAGGAGCCGCGGTAGGGGATGATCCGCGCCGAGAACAGCAGCTTGCCCGAGCTGTGCGTCTTGCCGCGGTCGTGCTCGAAGAACACGCCGGGCGAGCGGTGCAGCTGCGACACGATGACGCGCTCGGTGCCGTTGACGATGAACGAGCCGGTGGTCGTCATGAGCGGGATCTCGCCCATGTAGACCTCCTGCTCCTTGACTTCCTTGACCGTGGGCTTGGGCGCTTCGCGGTCCATGATGACCAGCCGCACGCGCGCGCGAAGCGGCGCGCAGAACGTCAGGCCGCGCTGCTGGCACTCCTTGACGTCGAACGCCGGGTTGCCCAGGTTGAAGCTGACGAACTCCAGGCGGGCCATCTGGTTGTGCGAGACGATCGGAAAGATCGACGTGAACGCGGCCTGCAGGCCCTCGTCCTTGCGCTGAGCGACGGCGACGTCGGTCTGCAGGAACTGCGCGTACGACGCCAGCTGGGTCGCAAGCAGGTAGGGCACGTCCTGCACGACCCTGCGCTTGGCAAAGCTCTTGCGGATGCGCTTCTTTTCGGTGAACGAGTAGGCCATGGACTCTCCGTAAAAGCCTCTAGGCAGAGATCGGGGGCTGGGTCGGCGCCGCCGGGGCGATCGATCGCCCCGGTGGCAGCGGCCCAGGCCGCGAGCTCCGCGCCGCGCCCGAACGGGGCGCCGGGAAAAATGGACGAAGACCCGGCACCGGACCCTTGCGGGGCCGGTGGCCGGGCGTTCGCTGGTACGTCAAGCGTGTCAGTGCAGCAGGGCCGGCGCGATCACTTGACCTCGACCTTGGCGCCGACATCCTCGAGCTGCTTGCGCAGTGCGGCGGCGTCGGCCTTGGAGATGCCCTCCTTGACGGCCTTGGGCGCGCCGTCGACGAGGTCCTTGGCTTCCTTCAGGCCCAGGCCCGTGGCAGCGCGAACCACCTTGATGGCCTCGACCTTCTTCTCGCCGGCGGCCATCAGCATGACCGTGAATTCGGTCTGCTCCTCGGCGGCCGGAGCCGCGGCGCCGGCGCCCGCGGGCGCGGCGACAGCCACGGCGGCGGCCGCGGCCGAGACGCCGAACTTCTCTTCCATCATCTTGATGAGTTCGGACAGCTCGAGCACGGTCATGCCGGCAACGGCGTCCAGGATTTCGTTCTTGTTCAGTGCCATTTGATCAACTCCAGATCGATTGCGTGTCTGTTGAAGAATTCCGAAGGTGGGTGCAACCCGTGCCGTGCGCGCTCACGCGCCCGACTGCTCACGCTGATCGCGCAACGCCGCCACGGTGCGGACGAACTTGCCCGGCACTTCGTTGAGCGTGCGCACGAACTGCGAGATCGGGGCCTGCATCGTGCCGAGCAGCTTGCCCAGGAGCTCCTCGCGGCTGGGCATGGACGCCAGCGCCTTGACCGCATTCGTGTCGAGCACGTGATTCGGCATGGCGCCGGCCTTCAGGGCCAGCTTGTCGTTGCTCTTGGCGAAGTCCGCCAGCACTTTCGCGCACAGCACCGGGTCTTTCGAGATGCCGTAAATCAGGGGTCCGACCAGCTTGTCGGTCAGGCCCTCGAACGGCGTCTCGCTGACTGCGCGGCGCGCGAGCGTGTTCTTCAACACGCGCAGATACACACCCGATTGCCGCGCCTGCTTGCGCAGTGCGGTGATCGCTTCCACCCCCAGACCACGGTACTCCGCGACGATGATCGCCTGGGCCTGTGCCACCTGCGCACCGACCTCCTCGACCACTGCCGCCTTCGCTTCACGACTGAGACCCACGGTCCTTCGCTCCTGCTAGAAATGACGCCCTGCCCGTCGCGAGACGGTTCCGGGCGTCGACCACGGCGACCGATCGTGGGTTGCTGTGGCGATCGACGCTGAACTGCTGCCGCCGACCACCGCATCGACCCGTTTCGGGACCGCCATCTGCGTAGGGCGCCTTCGCGTTTAAGGGCCTCGCCCGGCAGGCGCGACCCCCCTACGGTCTTTGACAACCTGCCCGCCTTGCGGCGGACAGCCCAAAGTCCTGTTCCTGCCCCGCCTAGCCCGCCGCTGCCGCGGTCAGACTCGACGTGTCGACCCTCACGCCCACGCCCATCGTGCTCGACACCGCGACCTTGCGCAGGTAGATGCCCTTGGAGCTGGCCGGCTTGGCCCGGTTCAGCGCGTCGATCAGCGCGCCCAGGTTCGTGCGCAGCGCATCGGCCTGGAACGACGCGCGGCCGATCGTCGTGTGAATGATCCCGGCCTTGTCGGTGCGGTACTGCACCTGGCCGGCCTTGGCGTTCCTGACGGCGGTGGCCACGTCCGGCGTGACGGTGCCGACCTTCGGGTTGGGCATCAGCCCGCGCGGCCCGAGGATCTGGCCCAGCCCGCCGACGACGCGCATCGCGTCCGGAGAGGCGACCACCACGTCGAAATTCAGGTTGCCCGCCTTGACCTGCTCGGCGAGGTCCTCCATGCCGACGATGTCGGCACCCGCCGCCCGGGCCTCGTCGGCCTTGGCGCCCTGCGTGAACACCGCCACGCGGACCGTCTTGCCGGTGCCGGCCGGCAGCACGACCGAGCCGCGCACCACCTGGTCGGACTTCTTGGCGTCGATGCCGAGCTGCACCGCGACGTCGATCGATTCGTCGAACTTGGCGACCGCGCACGACTTGACCAGGTTCAGCGCGTCGTCAGCCGTGTAGAGCTTGCGCGAATCGACCTTGGCGCGGATCGCCTTGGTTCGCTTGGACTGCTGTGCCATTTACAGGCCCTCCACGGTGATGCCGATGCTGCGCGCCGATCCGGCGATCGTGCGCACCGCGGCGTCGAGGTCGGCGGCCGTCAGGTCGGGCATCTTGGCCTTCGCGATCTCCTCGGCCTGCGCGCGGGTGATTGTGCCGACCTTGTCGGTGTGCGGCGTCTTGGAGCCCTTGTCCACCTTGGCCGCCTTCTTGATCAGCACGGTCGCCGGCGGCGTCTTCATGATGAACGTGAAGCTCTTGTCGGCGAACGCGGTGATCACCACCGGAATCGGCAACCCGGGCTCCATGCCCTGGGTCTGCGCGTTGAACGCCTTGCAGAACTCCATGATGTTCAGGCCGCGCTGGCCCAGCGCCGGGCCGATCGGAGGCGACGGATTGGCTTTGCCGGCCGGCACCTGCAGCTTGATGAAGCCGACGATCTTCTTCGCCATGACTGGCTACTCCTTCCTGTCTGTGTGAGTCCAAACGCCGGTTCACCCTGGGGCTACTGCGGCTCCTCGTTGCATCGGCCCGGGCGCCGCGGCGCCTGGACGCGAACCCGGGCGTCGCTGCCGTCCGGGTTCGGGCGCATGCATCGCCCTAAAGCTTCTCCACCTGCCCGAACTCGAGCTCCACCGGCGTGGCGCGGCCGAAGATCGTCACCGAGACCCGCAGGCGGCTCTTCTCGTAGTTGACCTCTTCGACGTTGCCGTTGAAGTCGGTGAAGGGGCCATCCTTGACGCGGACCATCTCGCCCACCTCGAACAGCGTCTTGGGCTTGGGCTTCTCGACGCCCTCCTGCATCTGGCTCATGATCTTCTCGACCTCCTTCTCGGAGATCGGGGTCGGCCGGTGTCCCGAGCCGCCCACGAAGCCGGTCACCTTGTTGGTGTTCTTCACCAGGTGCCAGGTGTCGTCGTTCATGTCCATCTCGACGAGCACGTACCCCGGGAAGAAGCGGCGCTCGGAGATCGTGCGCTGGCCGCCCTTCATCTCGACGACCTCCTCGGTCGGCACGAGGATCTTGCCGAACTGCGGCTGCATGCCGGCGCGCTCGACGCGCTCCTGCAGCGCGCGGGCCACGCTCTTCTCCATGCCCGAATAGGCATGCACGACGTACCAACGCTTGCTCATCAACGTTTCCACCCGAGGACCAGGTCGTAGAGAATCCACTCGAGGCTCTTGTCCACGATCCACAGGAAGATCGCCATCACGACCACGAACGCGAACACGTAGAGCGTGACCATCCACGTCTCCTTGCGCTCGGGCCAGATGACCCGGCGCGTCTCGGCCCACGCATCGTGCGCGAAGGCGAGGAACCGCTGGCCGGGAACGGAGAACCACGCAATGGCGACACCGGCCGCGAGGCCGGCCAGGATCGACGCGAGCCTGACGATCGTCGGCTGCTGGGCCAGCGCGTAGAAGCCGGCGATGCCAGCAACGACGGCGAGCACGGCCAGACCGACCTTGATGCGGTCGGCGCCTGTCCCGACGGTTTCGACGTTCTGGTTAGACATGGCCTTCGAAGCTGGCAGGGGCAGAGGGAATCGAACCCCCAACCTGCGGTTTTGGAGACCGCCGCTCTGCCAATTGAGCTATACCCCTGTTGATCCGGACACCCTGAACCGTCACTCGAAGATCTTGGCGACGACGCCGGCGCCCACGGTGCGTCCGCCCTCGCGGATGG